>JABGQJ010001679.1 GCA_018648945.1 Victivallales bacterium | reverse complement strand
TGGCGAGGCCGAACTGACCCTCTGCTTGCGCCAGCGGTTGCGGGAGAAGACGGCACTGACGATCACTTGGGACGATGGTGCCCAGAGCACATGCAGCATCGTCCCTGAGGCCCCAGCGCTGTCTTTCCAGGGGATTGCCTTTGCCCGGGGCAGGAAGCAGGCGTGGCTCTATGTTCACGCCGGAGCGGGAGAGCTCAGCCTGACTCGGAACGGGTTGCCGCAACGGGTCCGGGTGCTCAATGCCGAACCGGTGGATGGAATCCGTGTGCTCCAGGCGGAGTTCGAGGTCCCGGTGGAGCGCGGCAGCGTGCAGGCGTTCCGACTGCGGAGCGCGGCGGGAGAACAGTGTGTGGCGGCGATCCGGGCCTTTGACCAGTTGAGCATTTTCGGCTCCTATGGGGGCGCACGGTACGAGCGGTTTGCTGACAATGGGCTGAGTGGCTATGCGTCCTTTGGCAAGGTGGGCAAAGACGCCTTGGACGGGGCGGCCGCGATGGGAATCCGGTCCGCGTTGACCGTGGGCAAGACTCCGCCGCCCGCGACC
>JABGQJ010001678.1 GCA_018648945.1 Victivallales bacterium | reverse complement strand
AACCCGGTGATCCAGACCCCGAATCTGGACCGCCTGGCCAACGAAGGCGTTCGCTTTGCCAATGCCTACACGCCCGATCCCATCTGCGTGCCCGCTCGCGCGACCTTCACCACCGGGAACTACCCGCACAAGTGCACGGGCACGAAGAACAACGGCGGGAAGATCCGCGACGACCAGATCAAGATCGCCGAGCTGTTCGCCGCGAACGGATATGGCTCCTATGCCTCGGGCAAGCTGCACTATGTGCCCTATTCGCCCCCCGGTACGCCCAGACTTGTGCACGGCTTCCACAAGGTGGCGTTCCACGAATCGGGACGGATCATCGCCGGCTTCGGCCCGGATGGCACGACGCCGGGTCTGGAAGACTACCACGACTACCTGAAGACCGTAGGCTGGGACGGCTATGCCCGTGCCCATGGCGTCGGCAACAACGACATCCATCCCGCGCCCTCGCCGTTGCCTGCGGAGCACTACTGCGACGCCTGGGTGGCGGACGAAGCCATGCGCATGCTGGACGAACACGAGGCGGAGCGCCCCGGCGATC
>JABGQJ010001677.1 GCA_018648945.1 Victivallales bacterium | reverse complement strand
ATCTACGGCATCGCGAATGGCGTTGCCCCGACCATTGGCGACCACTTCCATCCACGCGGAGATCTGAATCGAGCCGTCATGGCTATGGATAAAGCCGTCTATGCAGGCCTTCAGCCGCTTCAGCCCTGGATAGAAGGCGCCGAGCCGGTGGTGGAGATGGCGAACGTGATGAAGTGTGGCTATCCCGGCTATCAATGGGCAGGCGGCGCACGACCGCAGAAGAAGAATCTCGCGGTACAGGCCACGAAGTCGGCGACGCGCGTCCTCGCGGAACTGAACATGCAGTTCGACAACGTCACCCTGGCAGCACCGTGGGACAAGTACAAAATCCTGGTCCTCCCCGACGAAGTCGACGTCAGTGCAGACATGGCAAAGCGGCTGCAAGCGCACCTTGACCACGGTGGTGCGATCATCTCAACCGGTTACTCAGGCCTCGACGAAACACGGTCCCAGTTCGTGCTGGATGCCTGGGGGGTCGACTACCAGGGCGACGATCCGTTCGACCCGGCGTATGTCGCTTTTGGCCCGGAGTTCACCGATGGAA
>JABGQJ010001676.1 GCA_018648945.1 Victivallales bacterium | reverse complement strand
AAGTAAACCTCTCTTGACCAGACGTTCGACACCATTGCCTACCCAGTGACGTACAGCTTCTTCCCCACGTTCGGGCATGCCCAGCTGCTTGAGCATTTCATCGACGCAATAAGCCAGATCGGGTACGCTGTCTACTAGCGTGCCATCAACATCGATCAAAATCATTTCAGGTTTTGAAATATTCATACTAAATTAAACCGTAACTGTTCTGGATAATAAAACTGCTTGTATTCACCACGAAGGCACGAAGAACACGAAGTAATACTGGATAGGTAGAGTTTTTATAGAATGACTGTTTCAGTCATTTTAACTGCCTACTCAGAAAAACCTTCGTGTGCTTTGTGCTCTTCGTGATGAAAGTTAAGGGATTAAACCTTGGCTAACTCATCACGCATTTGCTGCACGATAGTATTATAAATATTCGCATCAGAATCATTAGCACCACCGAAGATACCCGATCCAGAAACAAACATATCAGCTCCGGCTGCCGCGATTTCAGCGATGTTATCAACTTTCACGCCACCATCGACTTCGAGACGAATAT
>JABGQJ010001675.1 GCA_018648945.1 Victivallales bacterium | reverse complement strand
CGTATCTCCCGTATGATGCTGATTATGCCTGATCTGCGCAAAAATATCCAGACCTATCCCCGGGTTCGCCAATGAAAACCATCCAGACCGCAAGGGCACGAAAACGAAACCCCCAGGCCGGGGGAAACTCCAAATCTGGCACAATTCCATAAACCCGGAAAAAACATATTGACGCTTGGGAGGCGTGAGATTATAATTCCGCCCCTTGCCCGTTTCGGGCAAACCCACCTGGAGAGGTGGCAGAGTGGCTGAATGCACCGGTTTGCTAAATCGGCGTACGGTTTAATGCCGTACCGGGGGTTCGAATCCCCCCCTCTCCGGATTTAAGCCCCTTTCGCACAATGTGTGAAAGGGGCTCTTTTTATGCCCACACCTCATTCGAGCCCCGGCGGATTTGCGAGCTTGCTCTGGGCCTAGAGCGTCACGGTCTGGTTTGTCGCAGTGAACAGAAGGACCGTTGTGATGGGCACGTCCCCGCAGGCTCCCGCCCAGGCGCGCGCATAACTCTCCAGCTGTGGCCGGTAATACTCGACCAGCTCCTCACG
>JABGQJ010001674.1 GCA_018648945.1 Victivallales bacterium | reverse complement strand
ACGCAGTTCACGCGGACGTTGCGCTTGGCGAGTTCCTTGGCGACCGACTTGCTCATGCCGATCATGCCGGCCTTGGACGCGGCGTAGTTGCCCTGTCCACGATTGCCTTCGAGGCCCGAGAAGCTCGACATGTTGATGATCGAACCGCAGCGTTGGCGCATCATCACTTTGCCCGCTTCACGCGTGCCGATGAAGGCGCTCTTGAGGTTGACGTTGAGAACGAGGTCCCAATCGTTGTCGTCCATCATGATCAGGATGTTGTCGCGGGTGATGCCCGCGTTGTTGACCATCACGTCGAGGCGGCCATGGCGTTCGACAATGTCAGTCACGAGGGCTTCGAAGCCTTCGGAGTTGGTCACGTCGAGCGTAGCAACTTCGAACTTGTCGCTGGCGACGTCGGTCTTGGCCGCAGCGAGTGCTTCAGCGTTGACGTCGCACGCCACGACGGTCATGCCCATCGACAGCAGTTCGCGACAAATTTGCAGCCCGATTCCGCGTGCGCCACCGGTGACGATCGCGACCTTCTGATCTTCTTCAACCATACG
>JABGQJ010001673.1 GCA_018648945.1 Victivallales bacterium | reverse complement strand
CTCCGGGCAATCGAACATGGGAATGACCGTGGGCAGTTCCAACAATGCCAAGGAGGAGATGGCGGCGGCGACTTACCCGAAGATCCGCCTGTTCAAGGTTCACTTGGTGCCGGCAGTCGAGCCGCAGGACAACTGCAAAGTGACCCCCTGGGCCCCGTGCTCCCCTGCCAACGTGGGCAGTTTTACCGCCGCCGGCTACTTCTTCGGACGCAAGCTCTACCAGAATCTTGACATCCCCATCGGCCTGATCAACTCCTCCTGGGGTGGCACCGTTATCGAGGCTTGGACGCCGTGGGACGTACAGAAGGACGATCCGGTTGTGCAGACCATCAGAGCATCCTGGGACCAACGGGACAAGGTCTACGATCCGGTCAAGGCCACGGAGCAGTACGCGATCGATAGAAAGGCTTGGGGCGAGTGGCACAAAGGCGGCAAACAGGGCAAGGCGCCGCGGCGTCCACGAGCTCCGGGGCAACCGCGCAAAGACCGCAACCACCCGGCCAACCTGTTCAATGGGATGATCAACCCCATCGTTCCGTTCGCCA
>JABGQJ010001672.1 GCA_018648945.1 Victivallales bacterium | reverse complement strand
AATAGCCGCCTGTCTCGCCATGGATCCAGGACTGGCCGACATGGATCCAGTTCTGAATATCGTCTTCACGTTTGCGGTACCAGGCCAAGTATTCGGACAAGTGCCCGTTACTCTCGGTCGAGAAGTAGCCTGTGCGCTTCAGCATGTCGATCCGGCACTTCTCTATTTCCATCTCCTGGGGATCGTTCTCGAAAGCGGCCAGGAGTTCCTCACGGGCGATATCCCGCCCCTTGTGGCGGATCTGCGTGTACCAGGTCTGGTGGTTGATGCCCGCGCAGATGATGTCGACTTCTGACACGGGGAGGCCAAGCACTTTGGCGATTTTGTTATGGCCGCCTTCCACACCGTGGCAGAGGCCGATGCAGTTCACCCCAAAGTAGAGGTTGGCAGCCCAGGTCAGCATGGCATTTGGGTTTCCGTAGTTGAGCATCAACACGTTCGGCTTGGACGCTTCCCGGATGTCTTTGCAGAAGCCGTCCATGGCGGCGATTCCACGTTGACCGTACATGATTCCGCCTGGGGCCAGTGTATCGCCCACGCACTGG
>JABGQJ010001671.1 GCA_018648945.1 Victivallales bacterium | reverse complement strand
CCCGCTGGATCAGGTACAGATCCACGTCGAGCACATCTTGGTCTGGAACGACGAACTCCTGTTCACGCATGAGGGCTGCCACCCGTGGCGTGGTAACCGGTTCACTGCGCAACGTCTTGTTCACCTCACCCATGAGCTTGGCGATGACTGCCGTATTGCTCTTGGGGTCGTAGAGGGCATTGATTTGGCAGGCCCCATCCCAAAGCGAAATCTGCTCCTGGGACATGGCTTCGATGAACTGCATCCGGGCGCGTCGGCGGACGAGGATACTGCTCAGCTGGTGGATGCGCTGGCGCAGCGTCGGGTCTTGCGACTCCTGGTGCTCGGCAATGGTCTCTTCCATTGCCTGCCCAAGCTTCAGGAATTCCTCCATCGCCAATGAGGCAATCTTGACGTCTTCATCCTGCAGCAGAGTAAGCAGTGCAGAAACATGTCTTGGTTCAGTGCTTTTCACCGTTCAGCGACTCTCTCTCGAACATTTTCCTGGCCTCAAGGACCTTGGAAATATACTCCCGCGTTGAGTCAAAACTAATGCTGCTTCGGCA
>JABGQJ010001670.1 GCA_018648945.1 Victivallales bacterium | reverse complement strand
GTCGGGAATCGGGATATCGCACAAACTCAGCAAGGTGGGCATCACGTCGGGCAGGTCGATCAGCGCATCCACTTCCTTCCCGCCTCTGCCGAGTAGACCTGGGTAGCGAAACAGAAACGGAATGCGGATCGATTCCTCCCACGGCTTCTGCTTCTTGTCCATACCGTGCGCGCCGATCATATCGCCGTGGTCCGAAAAAAAGAGGAAGATGGTGTCGTCGGCTATACCCTCTTCATCGAGAGTATCCAGCAGGTCACCGACGCAGTCGTCCAGAGCGGTGCAGTGGGCGTAGTATCCGGCCAGCTGCTCGCGTGCAATTTCGGCATGTGTCTCGGGCACATTGGGAGCGAGTTCGATCTCCTCCGGGCGATACATCTCGCGGTATTTTTCCGGAGCGGTGTGATAGGGAGCGTGCGGCGGCCCCCAGGAGAGGACCAGAAGGAACGGTTTCTCGCCGTCGCGGTCCCGAATGTAATCCTGGGCATCCCGCGTTTGAGCGATGGCGTCGTACCCCTCCCAGCAGAGCTTCTCCTCCGAGTCGCAGGC
>JABGQJ010000167.1 GCA_018648945.1 Victivallales bacterium | reverse complement strand
GGAGGGCTTCCCTATTCGGGTTGGTGGCACCCCCCCTCGCTAAGGGAGTCTGGCAAGCTGAAGACGCCCTCACTGGCGCTCCGATCCCCGCGACTCAGCAGAACGGTCGCTGGCGTTGCCGTCTGGCGGTCCGCCCCTGGACCTACTGCATCATCCGTCTCCACCGCTGACCGGGCCCCCCGTGGGCAAGGCGGTGCTGTGGCGGGTCGTGTGTTGCATTTGTCGGGGACCGCGAGTAGCGTTTGTAGGTCGTTGGACACTGAACTCTCTGTGGGGTGGCTGGATCGTGTCTCTGTTCCCCCGGCACGGAACGAAGCAGTCGATTTCGCTACGCTGGTGGTTGGTCATCGCTGGCGTGCTGGTGCTTGTGCCTGTGTTGGTGTTCGGGTTCGTGCTTCTCCAAGGTGGCCGGGGAGCCAAGGGCACATTCTCTCTGCCTGAGCCAAGCCCCATCGAATCGGCGTCCGCCCCTGCTCAGGCACCCGCGGCAGAGGTGGGTGAGGAAGATGCGACGGGGCCCTTACCCCCCTCTCCCTGGGATACGCCGGAGCGCCTTGGCGCGGCGGTGGAGTTTCTCCTGGCGCGGGGGGATCGACAGGCGGCCATGCGCCTGCTGGCGCGGATGGAGCCGGGCGGGAAGGCGTATGAAGAGGCGTTGGTGGGGCTGAACCGGCGGTTTGTGGATGCGTGGCATGGGGCGGTGGCAACGGCGGTGCGGGAGTGCCTGGCCGAGGACAAGACGCTGTCGCCCGCAACGCGCCAGGAATTGGTGGCGCTGTTGGCGAGCTGCAAGGCGGGGCGCAATCGTGTGGTGACGCTCCCGGAGAACACGGGCGGCGCCCGGGCCACGCTGCTTGCCATGCATGCCCGGGGTGGGTTCGCGACGGTGATCGACGACTGCCCGGAGGCGTACCGTCGCATGTTGGTCACCCGTTTCCTCGGGCCCTTCCCCGGCGCGGTGCCGCTGCTTGGGAAGGAGCCGGTTCGCCTGGCCTGGGACGACTTGAAGGCGAGCCTGACGACGCACCTTCGCGCCCGGATTCTGCTGCCTGCGTTGGGGGAGCGGGTGGGGGCCTTGCGAGAAGCCGCGCGGCGGTCCCCGGCCGTGGAGACGTGGCTGGCACGGGTGACGGCGGACGGCAAGCGCTGGCGGCTGTACCTCCCCAGTCCGGATTCGGCGGCAGACCGGCGTGGGGCGCTGGCCCTCCTGCCTGCCGTGCTGCGCTGCTCCTGGCAACGGGAGGCGGCCGCCCTGCTCCTGGCTCAGCGAGGCGTGCGGGAATTGCTGGTGAGCGAGAAGCTGCTTGGCGCAGTCTGGCCTGGTGATGTCGATGCCAGGGAGACTGCGGCGTTGGCCAGCCTGGTGTTTGCTGCGGATGCCTGGCGGCAGGCGTTGCGCGCCCTCGACTATCCGTCGGCGGACGAGGCCGCGGGCGACGCGGTTGCCGTGTTGCTCCGCGATTCGCGACCGGATGTGATCGCGCGCTTGCGCAAAGGGTTGGGAATGGAGCGGACGCAGCTCGCCGTCAAGTCCTTCCCGTGGTATCGGGTGATGCGGTCCTTGAAGGTGCGTGACACCCCTCTGTTCTGGCGTGGGCATGCCTCGCTTACCGCCGGGCAGTTGGCCCATCTGCAGGGCGGGGACAAGCAGATCGAGGACATTTCTCCACAGAAGGTGCATGCGTGCATGCTGAAGCATGTCGCGCGAATCACGGACTCCAAGGCCCGACGAGCCGCCCAGGACGGGGCTCGCGCCTACGCGCTGAACCGAGGTCTGGCCCCCAGGAGGGGCAGCAACCGATAGGAGCCGATGCCATGGCCGAAGCAACCGTCACCATTACCCTCACGGACAGTCAGGGGCGTTCTGATTCCCTGGAGCTTGAGCCCGGGCAGTATGTGATCGGGCGGGGGGATGACTGCCAGATCTGCGTGGCGGGGAACTTCAAGAGCGTTTCCCGGCGACACGCCAGGCTGCACGTTCGGGCCGACGGGGCGCGGATCGAGGATCTCGGCTCCCGCTCCGGGCTCATGGTGAATGGGGAGATCGTGCAGAACCAGGATCTGGAGGATGGCGACGTGATCCGGATCGGAGCCGAGCTTGGCATCCGCATCCGGTTGCCGGAGGCGGCCCGGGGGAAGACGGCTCCGAAGATGATGTTCGATGGGGCCAAGGCGTCGGCCCAGGACATCTCCGCGGCGCTGCGGGACATTGCCAAGGCCACCGAGAAGCTCTTTGCCGAAGTGCACAAACGGATCGTGGGCCAGGACGAGATCATTGCCTGCGTGTGGGCGGCGATCCTTGGGCGTGGGCATTGTCTGCTGGTGGGCGTTCCCGGCTTGGCGAAGACTCTGCTGGTGAGCACGCTGAGCGACGTGCTGCAGCTCCGCTTCAGTCGCATCCAGTTCACGCCCGATTTGATGCCTTCGGACATCATCGGCAGCCAGATCCTCAACCGGGACACGGAGGGCGAGATGGGCCTTCGCTTCGAGCCCGGCCCCATCTTCACGCAACTGCTGCTCGCGGACGAGATCAACCGCACCCCACCGAAGACGCAGGCGGCGCTGCTCCAGGCGATGCAGGAGCGGGAAGTGACCGTCTCGCGCAACAACTACACCCTGGGGCCGCCGTTCTGCGTGGTGGCCACCCAGAACCCCATCGAGCAGGAAGGCACCTACCCCCTGCCCGAGGCCCAGCAAGACCGCTTCATGTTCTCGCTGCTTCTCGACTACCCGAACCGGGAGGAGGAGATCGAGGTGCTGACCCGCTTGGCGGGGGATGTCCGGCACGAGGTGGCGAACGTTCTCGGCGTGGAGGACATCCTGCGTTTCCAGGCGGCGGTGGACCAGATTGCCATTCCGGCGGAGTTGATCTCCTCCATCGCCGACGCCGTGCGGGCCACGCGCCCGGCGGATCCCAAGGCGCCCGATCTGGTGCGGGACGTGGTGGATTGGGGAGCGGGCCCGCGGGCCGGGCAGGCGTTGTTGACCGGGGCCAAGGCCCTGGCGGCCATGGCTGGGCGTCCGGCGGCGGGTTGGGAGGATGTGAAACGCATCGTCAAGCCCGTTCTGCGCCACCGCCTGGGGCTGAACTACCGGGCCCGGGGGCGGGGCGTGACAGTGGATGAAGTGATCGAGGCCGCGGTGTCCCGCCTCGGCCAGTAAGGAGACAGGTTCTGTGCGTTGTTTGTTTGCCCGTTGGCTCATGCTTGTTGGAACCATCCTCGCGGTGGTCCGGGCGTGCCATGGCGCCAGCGTGCGGGATGAGGACGTGCGTGCTGCCATCGCCGCTCTGTCCCGCTCGATCGTGAAGGGGCAGAACGCGGACGGCAGTTGGGAGTACCCCGGCTACCCGGTGGGGATGACGGCGCTCATGGTCCTCGCCTTGCGTCAATCGGGGATGTCGATTCGGGACGATCCCTTGCTGGCCGGGGTGGAGTACTTGCTGGATAGCAAGCCCCGGACGACCTACGGCGAGGGATTGCTGCTCTGTGCCTTGGAGCCATGGGGTGGCAAGGCAAGGGTGCGACCGCGCCTGCAGAAGGCGCTGGACTTTCTCTGCGCCATCCAGGGGAATCATGGCGGCTGGAGCTACAAGGCCAAATCCCACGGCTATGATTTCTCGAACACCCAGTTCGCGGTGCTCGGCTTGGGGGCGGCGCAACGACTGGGGATGGATGTCCCCGACAAGGTGCGCAACAAGACGCTCGATCTATGGCTCGACTCGCAGAACGGAGACGGCGGTTGGGGCTACACGGCACGGAGTCCATCCAGGCTGAGCATGGGTTGCGCGGGGGTGGCAAGCCTCAATCTGCTGGGGGTCGCGCTGGAGAGACCAGGCCAGTCCTGCGGTCGCTACGAGTACAACCGCGATCTGCAGAAGGGCCTGGAGTACATTGGCAAGCAACTGAAGCGCGACGGATTGGGGCGTCAGCATTGGGGACATTATACCTGGTACGCGCTGGAACGGGTGGCCATTTTCCTGGATCTCAAGACCATTGGGAGGCTCGACTGGTACCGGGCCGGCGCCGCCGACATGGTGGAGGTCGCGCGCCGACCAGGCGCGACGCCGAACCATGCCTTTGCCTTGCTCTTCCTGGCCAAGGCGGCCACCCCGGTGGCGGTTGCCAAGTGGAAGTGGAACGGCGACTGGAACAACGACCACCACGACGTGCGCAACTGGCTGCGGCACAGTTCCGTCACGCTGGACCGTCCGTTCGACTGGGTGGTCGCCGAGCTGCGGACCCTGGACTCCCCAGCCGCCAAGGCCAGCCTGCTCTATGCCAGCGGGCACAAGCGGTTCCGCTTGCGTCTCCAGGAAGCGGAGTTCGTGCGGGCCTTCCTGAAGGATGGTGGGACGTTGGTTGCCGAGCCTTGCTGCAATCGCAAGGAGTTCGCCAAGAGCTTCGCCAAGGAACTGTGCGCGCGCCTGTACCCGGGGCTTCCCGGGCGCTTCGTGCGTCTGCCCGTAAGCCACGAGGTCTACACCGTGAAACACCAGCTCACGGGCAAGCAGATCGGCGTCTACCAACTGCGCTTGGGGGGGTGTCGGCGCAAGCGTGTCTTCCTACTGGATCGGGATATCGGGTGCGCTCTGAACGGGGATCCAGGCACCGAGAGACGCCTCCGCACTGCCCGGAAAGTCGCGGATAACCTGCTGGCCTACGCGCTCCGGGTCAAGCAGCCGAAGGGGAAGCTGAACGAGGTCGCTCTGGAGCGGGCGGAACTGCCCATGGTGGCGCTGACCGCGCCGGAAATGGCCCTGCGGCGGGAAGGCGGGGCCGCGCAGTTCCGCTGCCCCCTCGGCCGGCTCAAGCACCGGGGGGATTGGCAGGCCGACCCGCATTTCTTCGAGAGTGCGACCCGCGTCCTGAGCGAACAGAAGTCCGTGCCCGACTTCGATGGCGAGATTCCCGTCGATCCAGCCACGACGGTGCTGTTTTCCGTGCCGGTGCTCTTCGCCAACGGACACAACAACCCCGACCTGCGACCCGCCGAGGTGGCCAACCTGCGCATGTATCTGCAGAGCGGCGGCGCCCTGGTGGTGTCCTCCTGTTGTTCCAGCCCAGAGTTCGACCGCGGATTCCGGGCGCTGGTGGCGCAGACCTTGCCCAATGATCGGCTGGAGGAGATCCCGCCGGGCGATGCCATCTGGCAGAAACCGTTCGATCTGCGCGGGCAAAGACCGCAGGGGAACGACGCATTCGTGCGCAAATACCCGAGGCGCTGGGGACCGTTGTTGGGCGTGCGGCGGGAGGGACGCTGGGTGGTGCTCTATTCGCCGGTGGACTTCTGCTGCGCGTACGAGGGGGATCTGGAGGACGAAGTGGTCGGCTACGACCTGCAGGCCGGCTCGCGTCTTCTGACCAATCTGCTTGCGGAGTTGATGCGCATCGAATGAAGGACGCTGCTGAACACACGTTTGATCCTACCATCGTCGCCCGCCTCGGGCGCTTGGACTGGATTGCCGAGAGCATCGTGGACGGTCTGCGGCAGGGCATCCACCGCAGCACGGTGCGCGGGTTCAGTACCGAGTTCAGCGACTTCAAACCCTATACGCCGGGGGACGATATCCGCCTCCTGGACTGGCGGATCTACGCGCGTACCGAGAAGCCCTATGTGCGTCGCTTCGAGGCCGAGACCAGCATGGAGGTGAGTTTCCTGGTGGATTCGAGCCAGTCCATGTCCTGGCGTTGGGAGAAGACGGTCAGCAAGCAGCAGTACGCGGCATCGCTGGTGGCCGGGATGACCTGGCTGTTCCTGTCGCAGCAGGATCAGGTGGGGGTGGTCAAGGTGGCGGCGGACGGTGTGCATGTGCTGGCCCCCTCCTCGCGCCGTCAGCAGCTGGATCGCATCCTCGCTCTGCTGGAGACCAACGCTGAGCTGGCTGGCCCGGTCGTGGAGGATCTGTTGGCCGCCAGCCTTGAGATGCGGATCACGCGGGGCCAGGTGGTGTTGGTGTCGGACTTGGAGGAGACCGCTCCCGAGGCCGGAGTGCGGCTGGCGGAGCTGCGGGGGATGGGGCATGATGTGATGGTCGTGCATCTGCTGGATCAGGCAGAGATCACCCTCCCGTTCCCGGACGGCACCACGCACCTGCGGGACCATGAGACCGGGGAGATGCTGCGCATCGATCTGCCGCAGTTGCGGCTGCAGCAGACCGCGCGCGTGCGTGACTTCCGCCGCCAGTGGCAGGCGGTTTGCCAGGAAGCGGGCGTGGTATACGTGCCGGTGGACACCGGCATGGACTACGTGAGCGCGATCCTGACGATCATTGAGTCGCGCCGTTCCCTTGGCGTGCCGGCGGTGGAGGTGGACTCGTGATCGGCTTTCTGCTGTCCGGAGCATTGGCGGGATTGGGGGCCTTGGCTTGGCCTCTCTACCTGCATCTGTTCCGCCACCGCAAGCCGCACGTGGTCGCCGTGCCTTCGCTGTTGCTCTTCTCGCTGGAGCGTCGCCGCAACCGTCGCCGTCGTTTGTCCGACCTGCTCTTGCTGCTCGCCCGGCTGCTGATTCTGACGGCGCTCTGCCTGCTTCTCGCCCGGCCCTATCTGCGGACGCAATGGGCGTTGCCTCTGCCTTCACTGGCGCAGGATCCCCGTGTCTTGGGGGTGGTGGTCGATACCAGCCTGCGTGCCCTCGGCCGCGATGGGGAAGGCGAGCGGTTCGAGCGCCAGCGGGCGTGGCTGTTGGCTCGGTTGGAGACCTTGCCACCAGAAGTGGCCGTAGCCGTGGTGACGACGACCCAGCCGATGGCCGCCCCCGTGCTCTCTGCCGCCGATGCGGTCCGGTTGCTGGCGGACATGCGCCCCGTCCCTGTGGCGGGGAATGCGAGCGAGGCGGTGCGGGTCCTGCAGGAGCAGACCACCGGTATCCCCTCGCTGATCTGCGTGGCCGCCTCACGGGACGGGGATCTATGGCCGGACGACGAGCACGAGGCCCGCATCCTGCTCCATGACACGACCGAGATTGCCCCGCCTCGGGGGATTCTCCACGCGGTGCGCCATCCCATGGATACACAGGGCTTCGACTGCGAGCTGTTTGGCTTTCCAGCGGATGCGCCGGAGTTGCCCTCCCTGGTGCTGGAGACTGCCGATGGGGAGCAGGTGACTCGCCCTGTGACGGCGCAGGAGATGCTGCAACGGCGCCTGCGCATCGCGGTGTCCGATCTGCCTGATGGGGTGATCTCCTCCGTCGGGGTGGCTGGCGCGGATGGCCCATGGGATCACTGGTATCTGGTCGGGGGGGGTGAGGATGTGGACAGGGACGGGTGTCTACTCGTTGTCGATGGGTCCGCCCCATCGTTGGTGGCCAAAGCGCTTGTGGTGGCTGCCGTGCAGGCGGTGCGGCCGGACCTGCGTTTGCGGGTGGCTACGGCTGCCGCCCTGGCGGGCGATGCCCCCCAACGCCCGCCTCGGCAACTGGCGCTGTTGGCATTGGCCTCGCCCCCCGGGCCGATTGCCGAGCTCGCGCGCCGCGTTCTGGGGACCGGAGGGCGCGTGTTCGTGGTGAGTCCACCGACCGGGGGGGATCTCGTCGGCCTGTTGAGTTGGGAAGAGCGTCCCGACCGGGCCGAGCGGACATTGGTTCCCACTGACGTCGCCGAGGACTGGTTCCCGGTGGGGAGTCTGGAGCTCTCCGGCCTGGCTGGCCTGCGTGTGCCGCGGGTGCGAACCCCCGTTGCGGGGGAGGCGGCCGTGGCCCTGGTGCAGAGCGACGACGGGCCGGTGATCGTGGGCTGCGAACGCGATGGCGGACGGCTGGTGGCGTTGGGAGTGCCCCCGGACCTGGCCTCCGACAGCCCCGTGTTCCATCCCGTCTATCCCCATCTTCTGGCCAGTCTGATCAGCGAAGCCGAGACCCGTTCCGCCGCTGGCGGTTGGCGGGTGGGGAACCGACCAAGTGCAGATGAGCTCTTTTCCCTCTCGAACCCGGTGGGTCGTGTGGTCTCCCCTGCCGGTGGGCAGCAGCGCGTGGCCAAGCCGTCGGCCCGTGTGTTCCTGGATACGCCCGGGATCTGGCGACTGGAGCGGGAGGGTGGCGGTGCGGCGGTGGCAGTCAATCATCCCCGACCATCGACCAGTCCTCCCTTGCCCCGTGACCAATGGGCCGCCCGCTACCCCCATCTGAACGTGATCTGGGCGACGGCGGATATGGACTTGGCCGCCCCGTCCCTGTATGTGCGCAGCGGGCGGCGCGAACGGGCCTATGACGCGTCCCCCGTGGCCGCCCTGCTGCTTCTGGTCGGCTTGGCGGCGGAAGCGTTGCTGCGTGTTCTGGGCAGCAAGCGGGGAGGGGAAGACCATGCTTGAGGTGGTGGTCCTCATTCTCCTGTTTCTGGTGGCGGCGGCGAACGCCTGGGCGTATTTGCGGGGTGCCTACCGGGGGATGGCCCTGATCGCAGTCGTCCTCAAGCTGGTGGCCGTTGCTGGGGCGGCTGTCCTGTTCTGGCTGATTTTCCGGGGCGAGGAGGTCAGGGAAGACGCGGACCGGGGGAAGCAGGAGCGAGAGATCGTGGTCCTGGAAGATCGTTCGCTGAGCATGGGGCTGCGCGGGGATTCGGCCGGCACGTCTCGGGAGCAGTATCGCGCGCGCGCAATCCGGACCACGGAGCGACTGGCCGGGAAGGCCGGGGTGGCGGTGCGCCGGTTCTGTTTCGGCGGGAATGTGCTGCCCCTGGAGCAGGCGACGCGGACGGACCGGGAGCGGACCCGCTTGGCGGCGGCGGTGGAGGCGATTTCGGCGCGAGTTGGCCAGGGAGCCGTCCTGGTCCTCACCGATGGTTGCGTGCCCGAGCAGGACATGGGTGGCTTTGGCAAGGCGCAGGCGGAGGAACGCGGTGTCCGGTTTTACTCTGTGGCGTGTGTGGGGGCGGACGAGACGTGGCGCGAGATCTCGTTGGCGGGCATCGAGGTGCGGGAGAACAACCCGGAGAGAGCCAGTGTGGCGGTCCGGCTTGCGGGTCTGCCCCAGGGGCAAGGTGTGGCCATCCGCTGGCGCGTGGACGGAGCGGATCGGGGCGTGAGCCGGTTGAGCAGGGGTGGGAAGGCCGTCTGCCCCCTGGCCGAATTGCCCCCTGGCTGGCATGAGATCGAGGCGTCCGTGCCTGCTGTGCAGGGGGAGGTCTGTGCGCGGAACAACACCAGGCGGGCCGTCTTCCGGGTCACCGGCGAGAGGCATGTTGCCTTTGTGCACGGGCGGATTGATCGCGAACAGATGGAGATCGCCCGTTTGCTGCGCGCCCGCATGGGAGAGCGACTGATCCTCATTCCCGAGGCCGATGCCCCGCATCGACGGCTGCCGCCGGAGACGGTCTCCCTTGTCGTGGTGGGCCGGGTATCCGCGCAGAGCATTGGCCTGGGGTTGCGGGAATGCATCGACTCGGAGTTGACGAGGACGCTGGTTCTTGGCAGCGAGTTCCTTGGCGGCTGGGGGCAGGTGGTCCAGCTTGCCACCGTGGCGGGCACTGCCGACGTGGTGGCGACCCCCACGCCCGTGCGTCCGCGCGACGGCCAGCGGGCATTCCATCTCCTGAATCGGCTCAGTCTGCCGGTTCAGCGGCACTATCCGGGAACCCTCGCCTCCGGGAAGGTAGTCCTGGAGATGTCTGGCGGGGGAGCACCCGTTCTGGTGGCGGACGATCCGCACCAACCGAGCCTGGCGGCCCTGCTGCTAGACGATACCTGGCGCTGGCGGCTGAACCCGGACCCGGCGGTTCGCACCGGCTACGAGACATTCTGGCGACTCTTGCTTGATTGGCTGCTGCCAGAGGACCATGCTGCCTTGGAGCTGCGCGCGGAACTGGCCCCCGCCCCCGACTCCAAAGTGCGCTTGCTGGTCAAGGCTTCCGCCGCTCTGCTGCCGAGCCTGCCGAAGTCGATGGAGGTCCGTATCCAGGGCCCTGGCGATGCCTCTCGCCGCCTGACGGCTCGGTACCAGGAGGACGTGGAGGCCTTCGTCTGCGAGACCGACTATGACTCTCCGGGACAGGTGCTATGGGCCAGCGCCGAGACGCGGAGCGAGGCGCGATTGCTCCAGACTGGCCGGGTGCCCATCTTTCGTGAGGATGCCGTGGCCGAGTATGAGAATCCCATCCCCAATCTGGCTTCCCTTCGCGATGTGGCAAGCGATCCGGAGCGTGGTGCCGGGACGGCGTCGGACTGCGAGGCGATTGTGCGGGGCCTGCTTGACAGCCTGCCCTCCGCCCCTCAGCTTAGTAGGCGAGAACGCCAGTTCCGGCGGGAGGCGCTGGTGGCGTTGGCAATCGCGCTGGCCTTGGCGCTTGAATGGCTACTGGAACGGACCGTTCTTCGTAGGGCACCCTAGAATATGGCGAGCAACGGCAAAGCGACGGATATCGACGGGCTGTTCGCGCGGGCCCGCGGGTTACTGTTGGGACGCTCGGCGCTGCTGGCTGGCTTGTTTCTGGCTGCCCTTCTCCAGGTGTTGGTGGTGGGCGGCGTCCTCCTGGTCCGGGCCGGTGTCTCGCCTGGTCTGTTGCGGCTTTGGTTGCCGCTGACTGCGGCTTTGGCCGGAGCTGGTGCGCTGCTTTGGTTCCTGCTGGCACATTCGTCCAGGTGGGCGCGCCGGCGGACGGTGGGGTTGCTGACGGCGCATGTGCCAACTGGCCATGCGGATATCGAGGCCTACTATGCCTCTTGTCTCATCGGCGGCATCCGTGACGGCACGGTACGCGAAATCTGTCGCCGTCGTCTTGCCGAAGCGCTGACCGACAGGGAACCGAGAATCGCCTCCCACCGGGTTGGCGCTCGTGCCGTGTTGCTCTACTGCGTGCTGTTGGCGTTGCTGTGGCTCGTGCCATGGGCCTTCGGCATTGGCCCGCGCCGGATTGCCAGCGACTTTCGGCGGCTCTTCCGGTTGCGGACTGCCCCCCTCACCATCCTAGCGTTCCAGCCAGATCGCGAGTGGTTGATGCCGACGGCGAAGACTGTAATTCGGGTTCGTTTCGCGGACCGACCCATGGGGGAGGTGACGGCAGTGCTCACCGACCGGTCGGGGAAGTCTCGTTCCCTCCCCCTCGCAGCCGTTGGGGATGCCTATGGCCACTCGTTCGCGACCCCCAAAGGTGGCTTTTCTCTACAGGTGAAGTGCGAGGGGCGGTCCACTTCCAAGCGGGCGTTCCTGGTGTATCCCAAGCGGGTCGTTGTGCTTGAGTCGGTGGAGGTCCTGTCTGGCAACGGGGAGGTGGCCCAGGTCCACAAGGCCGCGGATTTCCCGATCACGGTCCGTCAGGGCCGCCGTCTGCGTTGGCACCTGCGCACGGCCGACTGCCCGTTGCGCGAAAGCGGGCTGGGTTCGCGAGGGGTCGCCGTGGGCCTGGCCAATACTCGGGGCAAGCGCGCGGCCTGGGAATGCCAGGTGCAGGAGGACGCGGAGTTTTTCACCTTCTGGGAGGCCCCCGGCGAAGCCCCGGTAGTGCAGGAACGGTTCCTTGTGGAAGTGACCGCCGACCGTCCTCCCGAGGTGACTCTGGCGGGGCCGGCGCCACTCGCCGATGCTCCGACTACCTTGCCGCTCGCGTTCTCGGTTGAGGCTGCGGACGACTCCGGCATCTCGCGCGGCGCTCTGGCCCTCGCCGATCTCAGTGGCTGGCAGTGCCAGATCCCCATCGAGTTTGCCCGCCAGAATGGACGATGGCAAGCGAAGGTGACAGTGACTGCGGACATGCTCGTCGGCAGGCACGGTCGGTACCTGGCTGTCTGGGCAGTGGTTGAGGACCAGGGCATTCCTCCCAACCGGGCGGAGTCGCCCGCGTGCTTCCATGCCCTGCCGGTGATGGAGACGCCGCAGGATCAGGATGCGCCAGCCGAGCCGGGCGGCGAGGAGGAAGAAGAGGAAGAGGAGGAAGGGCTGGCCTCTGCGTTGCGTGAGAACCTGGATCAGATGGCGGAGGACGGCGAACAGGGCAATTCGCCCGACGCTGGCGCGGAGGACGGCGACGGTGAGAACGAGAATGACGAGAACCCGGCGCAGGAAGAAGATGAGGCGGCGGCAACTGGCAACCAGAATGGCGAGCCCGGCGAAGACGAGGAGGAAGACGAGGCGGCGGGCGGGATGGAGATCCAGGCCGGGGAAGGGGAAGGCGAAGGTGAAGGTGAAGGTGAGGGTCAAGATGAAGGCGAGGGACAGGGCGAAGGTGAGGGTCAAGGGGAAGGCGAGGGACAGGGCGAAGGTGAGGGTCAAGGGGAAGGCGAAGGCCAGGGCGAAGGTGAGGGCGAGGGCGAGGGTCAAGGTGAAGGTCAGGGTCAGGGCGAAGGACAGGGCGAAGGCGAAGGTGAAGGCGAGGGACAGGGCGAAGGCCAGGGCGAAGGCGAGGGCGAGGGTCAAGGTGAAGGCGAGGGTCAAGGGGAAGGCGAAGGTCAGGGTCAAGGCGAAGGTCAGGGCCAAGGCGAGGGTCAGGGTCAAGGCGAAGGTCAGGGTGAAGGCGAGGGCCAGGGCGAAGGCGAAGGTGAGGG
>JABGQJ010001669.1 GCA_018648945.1 Victivallales bacterium | reverse complement strand
TGAGCAGAATCTCGCCGGCCAGCGCGCCGCTGGCGGTCAGGGAAATGGTCGTTCCCTCGGGCAGGTTGGCACTGGCCAACAGTTCCTTGCCGTTGCCAGCGATGTGACCCCCGATCCAGCCCTCGGCAAAGGGGAAGTAGGCAAAGCCGAAGTCGTAGTTGGCCTCCCCGCCACCATTGGCTGTGGCGCCGCAGACCCAAAGGCCCCCGGTGTAGGTGCCCCCCTGCTTGGTGGTCAGCTTTGCACCCGTACCCAATGAGCCACGTTTGTCCTGAGGCAGCAGTTCATTCAGGCTGGGGATGCCAACGCCCTTGGTGAGAAACAGGCCGTCGCCATGGGGTTTCTTGGCAGTCATGCCCACACCAATGGCCCAGTCGCCACGGTTGCCACTGGAGGCGAACACCTTCGCTGCGGGAGCCTGTCCCACCACGACAGCCTTGGGCTTCTCGTCGGAACTGGCTCCGGAGGGGGTGACATCGACCCGACAGGCCACCACGCCAGCGCTGGCGATCTGCATGGCAAGGGCGGCGAAGGCAAGAAAGGCTG
>JABGQJ010001668.1 GCA_018648945.1 Victivallales bacterium | reverse complement strand
GTTCGAGGAGGCGGTCAAGGTGCCGTTTATCGCCTGCTGTCCCGGGCGCATTCCGGCCGGGGTGGTGAATGAGGATCTGGTCAGCCACTACGACTTTATGCCGACGATCCTGGATTATCTGGGGCTGGAGCGTCCGCAGGGGGAGAGGTTGCCGGGGCGGAGTTTTGCGGATATTCTGCGGGGGGTTGGCGACGGGGGACACGAGGAGGTGGTGATCTGCGAAGAATACGGACCGACGCGCATGATCCGCGAGCGGGAGTGGAAATACGTCCACCGGTATCCGTACGGGCCACATGAATTGTACTGTCTGGCGGAGGATCCGCGGGAGGAGCGGAATCTGGTCGACGAGCCGAAATGCGATGAGATCGCGGCGCGGCTGCGCGGCAGGCTGGACGAGTGGTTCGTGGAATACGCGCAGGGGTCGCTGGACGGGGCGCGACAGGGAGTCACCGGCAAGGGACAGATCGACGCGGTCGGGCCGGCGGGTAGGGGACGGACGGCGTTTGTGTAGGATTCGCGATTGTTTTCCAGATCGACGGCGATGCA
>JABGQJ010001667.1 GCA_018648945.1 Victivallales bacterium | reverse complement strand
AAGGTTGTGCGCCGCGCGGTTACCGACCCCGCGGAGCGTGATGGCCCCCGCATGGGTCCGCCACATCTGGCTTGTGTGATGGATATGGTTGTTCAGGGCAACGTGGTTGGCGGGCATCAGCGTCTGGCGGTCGCCCCCCATAAGCGTCACGCCGCGCCCGCCGACGTGGTGGATGTCGCACCCAATCACGCCATGCTCTTTCCCCCCCAGGACATCGACGGCGTTCCCCCCGACGTTGCGGATCTCGCACCCAACCAAGCGATTGTGATCGCCCCCATGGATCGTCACAGCATCCTGGCGGCCGCACTCGATGGTCAGGTTTCGTATCGTCACATGCGAGGCGTCGCGCATCGCCAGGAGCGGCCCTCTGAGCATGGAGATGCTGACATCGGCTTCCTCGAGTGCGGCGGGAGGCCACAGATAGAGCGTGCCCTTGCCCCGATCCAGATACCATTCGCCAGGCGTGTCCAGTTCCTCAAGCAGGTTGAGCGCGAAAAACCGGCGGCCGCCTTCCGGTCCCGTCCCGTAGTGTGGGGCCGCGGCCAGG
>JABGQJ010001666.1 GCA_018648945.1 Victivallales bacterium | reverse complement strand
GGGACTACCGGTGAAGTATTCCTTGGTCAAATTGAGACCGTAGCCCCCAGCCTGGACGAACAAACCGACCTCCTTGAGTTGCTCGGCTGGGCCGATGAGATTTCTGCAACCGAGGGTGTGCGCGACCTGCCCGAAGGTTGGCCGACGCGCGGCCTGCAAGTTTGGGCCAACGCCGACTACCCCGAAGACGCTCGCCGCGCCCGTTCGTATGGCGCCCAGGGAATTGGCCTGTGCCGCACCGAGCACATGTTCTTCGAGCCGGAGCGTCTGCCGATTGTTCAGGATATGATCCTGGCTGGCGAGAATGTCGCTGTGCGCCAGGCGGCGCTTGATAAACTGCTGCCTTACCAGCGCGCTGATTTCGACGGTCTATTTGAAGCCATGACAGGCCTGCCCGTGATTATTCGCCTGATCGACCCCCCGTTGCACGAGTTCATGCCCGATGAGCACGAATTGCTTGAAACCGTGATTGAAGCCCGCGTCAAAGGCCAGGCTGTTCCTGAAAAAGAAGCCCTGCTGGCTGATATTCAGTCGCTGCATGAAAGTA
>JABGQJ010001665.1 GCA_018648945.1 Victivallales bacterium | reverse complement strand
GTCGTCAATTCTTCGAGGTGCGGTAAGGCTAAGGCATCGGCATACTCATCGAGGGTTTTACCTCCCGGTCCACCGGCACCGCCCGGCTCATGCCAGTCCAGGTGGTGGGAGTAGTAGAATCCTGGTTTCACGCCGTGCGCTCGCACGGCGTCGCTCAGTTGGCCGAAAAGGTCTCCCTTCTCGAACGCGGTATGGTCGACGATGTTGTACGGCCCAGCGTCACTCTTGAACATGGCAAAGCCATCGTGGTGTTTGGCCGTGAAGACGAAATACCGGCATCCCGACGCCGCGATCGCCGCCGCCCATTCGTCGGCATTGAACCGGTCCGGGTTCCAGTCCCGCAGCTGCTTCTCATACTCGGGAATCGGGATCTCGGCCCGTTTCATGAGCCATTCGGCCCAGAGGTCTTTCTCCAGCTCCTTCCCTTTGTACCGCCCCTGGAACGCAGTACCCGCGGAGAAGTGCATGAAGATGCCGAAACCGTCTTCTTGCCATTCACGGATGGCGTCGGCCATGGCATCGCGCTCTTGCGTGCCTTTGTGCCACA
>JABGQJ010001664.1 GCA_018648945.1 Victivallales bacterium | reverse complement strand
GCTGCGGGAAATCCAGAGCCTCGTGCGGCAGGTTCCCGTGTCGGAGAACGTCATCTCCTACGCAGTTCGGTTGGTAAACTCGACCCGTCCCACCGGCGAGTGCGCTCCCGACTTCGTCCGCGAAAAGGTCAAATGGGGAGCGGGTTCTCGGGCATCTCAAGCTCTCATTTTGGCAGGCAAAGCGAAGGCCCTTCTTGAAGGGCGCTACAACGTGGCTTGTGAGGATGTTCGAGCCCTTGCATCCCCCGTCCTCCGCCATCGAGTCATCACCAACTTCCACGCGGATGCCGAAGGAATCACCTCTGACGACATCGTCAGCCAACTGTTAGAG
The DNA here is from genome assembly GCA_018648945.1 of Victivallales bacterium. The sequence continues at coordinate 216 of JABGQJ010001664.1, read as the reverse complement.
ACTGTCCCCGAGACGGTCTGACCTCCCCCGAGACGGTCTGACCTCCCCCGAGACTAACTCATTCCAGATCGTGGTCCGCATCAATGTGCGGATTCTCAGCTTTGGGGGCCCGCCCAATCGGTCGCATTCCCAAGGCGGCCAATGCCTCCTGGAAATCTTGCGGAGGCGGGGCCATGTACTGCCGGCTCACGTTGGTGCTCGGATGGGGGAACATCA
>JABGQJ010001663.1 GCA_018648945.1 Victivallales bacterium | reverse complement strand
CATGTCGTTCTTTTTCTGCAGGGTGCGCATCAGGTCGAGAATCTGGGCCTGGATGGTTACGTCGAGCGCAGTGGTCGGCTCGTCGGCAATGAGGATGTCGGGTTCGCAGGCGAGCGCGATGGCGATCATCACGCGCTGGCGCATGCCGCCGGAGAGCTGGTGCGGGTATTCGTGGACGCGCTGGTCCGGTGCCGGGATGCCGACATCGGTCAGCAACTCGATCGCCCGTTGGAACATGGTCTGGCTCGACATGTCCGGAAAGTGGACTTGGAGGGTTTCCATCAGCTGATAGCCAACCGTGTAGACCGGGTTAAGCGAGGTGAGCGGGTCCTGGAAGATCATGGCGATTTTGCGGCCGCGGATCTTGAGCAGGTTTTCGACGGGTTCCTTGAGAATGTCGAAGCGGTCGGAGCCATCGTCGTAGATGATTTCGCCTTCCGGGGAGTCGCCGGCCGGCTTGGGCAGCAGGCGCATGATGGAGAGCGCGGTTACGCTCTTGCCACAGCCCGACTCGCCCACCACTCCGAGGGTTTGGCCTTTTTCGAGGG
>JABGQJ010001662.1 GCA_018648945.1 Victivallales bacterium | reverse complement strand
GTGACCTTACTGGTCATCGCCTGTCCCTGCGCCCTGGTCATCTCCACCCCGGTCGCCGTGGTCAGCGCCATCACCAGCGCCGCCCGCAACGGCGTCCTCATCAAAGGGGGCATCTACCTGGAAGCACTGGCCCACGTCTCCGTCGTCGCCTTCGACAAGACCGGTACCCTGACCCGGGGTCGTCCGCAGGTGACCGACGTGCTCCCCCTCAACGGCCTGCCCCAAGACGAAGTACTGCGTCTCGCCGCCGCCGCCGAACAGCGTTCCCAGCATCCGATCGGGCGCGCCATCGTGGAACACGCCGACGGAACTTCTTTACCCGAAGTATCCGAATTCGAAGCGATCGCCGGCCAGGGGGTGCGCGCCACCATCGGCGCCGAAACCTACCAGGTCGGCCGACCGGAGCTGTTCGCCGAGAACGCTCCCGCACAAATCGAAGAACTGTCACAGCAGGGAAAAACAGTAGTCTTGCTGGGGAATGATACAGAAGTGATAGGCGCCATTGCCGTCGCCGACAGCCTGCGCCCAGAAGCCGGTCAGACCATCCG
>JABGQJ010001661.1 GCA_018648945.1 Victivallales bacterium | reverse complement strand
TATTGATGCCGAGATAGCTCAGTTGGTAGAGCACGCGACTGAAAATTGCGGTGTCGACAGTTCGATCCTGTCTCTCGGCACTCAGTCAAAATATGCTTCATGCGGGCGTAGTTAAGTGGTATAACGTCTCCTTGCCAAGGAGAAGGCCACGGGTTCGAATCCCGTCGCCCGCTCACGAAATTGCTGATTAACGGCTGAAGATTGTGGATTGGAGATACTCATCAGCAATCTTACCTGCAATCAGCATTTTATTTTGGCGACGTCGCCAAGTGGTAAGGCAGAGGTCTGCAAAACCTTTATCATGGGTTCGAATCCCATCGTCGCCTCTTGATAATCTTCAAGTAAAAGTTGGGTTACGTGGTCCCCATGAACACCCCAGAGTAACCCGCGGGGTGTTTTGCGTTAAAAAGGATTTGATATGGCCGCACTACCAACCTTCATCCCCATAAAAGACGCTGCCGAGTACCTTGACCTGCCCCTGGCAGAGTTGCGCGAAATGGTCGATTCCGGTAAGATAGACGCCGTGGCCTTACCTGATGGTGAGATCG
>JABGQJ010001660.1 GCA_018648945.1 Victivallales bacterium | reverse complement strand
CCGTTTGCCGGAAGAAGGTCGATTCGGCCGCACGCGTCCACTCAGACATGGCTCCGCCGCGCGGGGGTCGATACCGGAACACGTCCAAGCCCCAGACGCTGTCGCACACGGGAAGCGGCTCCAGATTCGTCAACGGCACGGTTGCGTCCACAACCCAACCGTCGTCGGTCCGGGACACGTCCGCGACAGCGCCCGACTTCCAGCACGGCCAGAACACGCCGCCGTCCCAGGGGTCGTAGAACGCGCTCACAATCTCCCCGCTCGGTGCCATAGCAACGTAGTAGTAACTCCCCTCGAGGTAGACGCGCGGTTCGGCATGGCGTGACGGCGGGTCGGCCAGAAGCGGCAGCGGATCCCGGACGAACCGCACCGGGGAAAGATACGCAGGGCAATCCCCGGCCGCCACCGCGCACAGCGTCACGACCACACAGTCATCAGTGAAGATGCTGCGCTCGCGGTCACCGACCTCTTGAGCCCACTTGAGGAAGCGATCCTGGCCTTCTCGCCAAGCAACGGAGTCTTTCAACGCTTCAGTATCGCCGGACCACA
>JABGQJ010000166.1 GCA_018648945.1 Victivallales bacterium | reverse complement strand
ATCGGGGACACGACCATCGACCCCATTGGCTTCCGCTGCTTTAGCGGCACGGCCTGGACCGACTTCCCAGCAGCGGGCGGCATGCCCTCGGGAACCCAGCGGCTTGCCTTCCTCCGCGACCAAGGCGGAGAGGAAACCGAGGTCATCGTCCAACGCGCGATACCCACCAGCGAGCGCCAGTGGTGGGTCGTCACCACCGCCAGGTCACGACGCAGCACATCCGAAAGCGACCACTGGCGCTTCCTCGTCAAACCAGTCACCTGGGAGGATGGCAGGCCCGTGGCCGGAATCACCCTCGTCCGCAAAGCCCAGATGGACCAACTGCGGGATGAGACCAACGCCCTCCAGCGGCTCCGCGGGCTGCCCGAGACCGCCTTCGTCGATCCGGCGATCGCCAAGAACGAGACCCCCATCCTCGCGATCCATTTCCAGGAACTCCGCGATGCCATCCGGCAGGCAGCAGACGTGATCGGCGAGGATATGGCTTCGTGGGCATGGACCGACCCCGTCCTGACCCCCAACCAGACCGTCATCCGCGCCATCCACCTCCAGGAACTCCACGATGCCCTCGAAGGGCTCTACCCGGCAAACGAAGTCACCCTCGTCCGCACCGGCGCCGTCTATGACACCATCCAGGGCGCCGTCGCTCAGGCCATTTCAGGTGATACCATCGTGGCCGCTGCCGGCACCTACGCCGGAGATGTGACCATCGAGGTGGCGGGTCTCACCATCAATGGTGCCAACGTGGGGGTTCATCCCGCCGTCGGCACCAATCGTGACGAGCCCGTGGGCGCCCGGGGAGATGAGACGGTGATCACCGGCACGATCCATCCCCTTGCCAAGAACATCACCCTCGACGGTCTGAAGTTCGTACACAACACTGACCAGAACATCACTGCCCATGCCGGTGCCACGGACGTGGACGGCTTCACCATCCAGAACTGCATCTTCGACTGGACGCTCAGCGGTTGGCCCGGCTACACCACCGGGCACCTTGAACTGTATGGCAATTACACCAACTTCATGTTTCAGTTCAATCGCCTGGTGGTCGATAGCGATGCGGCAGCCATGTTCCTCAGAAGTGATGGCGATAACGGCGACTACGACGGCCTGACCTGCCAGTACAACTACATCAGTAGCTACTATGAAGCGATTCTCTGGGGTGCTGGCCGGTCGTTGGACGATGGCGCTATCAAGGGCAACGAGATCTCCGGCGACCTCGGCTTGGGGCTCACGGATCTCGGCGCATGCACATTCAACATCGGTCACGCAGGCAATCTCGAGTTCAGTGACAATGAAATCCATCACGTGTGGCACACCGTGGGCCAACTTGGCATTGACGGCGGCAAGATCGTCAACAATACCTGGCGGGACATGGCTCCCTACGACAAGGATCCCGATCCTGGTGAAGACCCATACCTTGGCTCCGCCTGCATCCAGCTCTGGGGCGGCCAGTGGGCCACCACGGTCTCCACGGACGTGGAGATCACGGGAAACACGTTCATCTACAACACTGATGTAAACGACTCGGGCCGGCCGATGGCCGGGATCCGGCTACTGCCAAAGAAGGATGGCACGACTGCCACCATCGACCCCACCACGATCCACATCCACTGGAACGACTTCATCAATCTGGGGAGCAATCCCAACTCCTTGGCGGTGCGCAACGAGGCCGACACGAACAAGGCTCTTGATGCCACCCACAACTGGTGGGACACCATCATAGAGGACGAGATCGCCCATGTCATTCAGGCGCCGGCCAACATCACCCCCTACCTCCTCTCGCCTCGGGCCAGCTCGTTTGTGGACGACAGCTGGGCTGGCACGGCAGCCGGCACAGCGCTGCCGGTAACACAGACGATCCCGGACAGTGCCGGGACAGACCCCGCCCACACGGAGGCGCGCACCGCCGTGATGGGGACGACCGGCTTTGACACGCTGGAGGCCGCTCTGGCTAACGCGCTTCCCGGCGAGACGATCTATGTCGCGGCGGGAATGCACAGTCCAGTCAGCACGGTATGGACGCTGGACCAGTCGCTGACGCCGAGACTGGTTTGGTCCGCAGGTGGGAGTCGATCCGACCGCGGACGCAGCGCGCACCGTCCCCGCTGACGAGGCGGTGCTGAATAGCGGTGTGGTGGTGGATGCGGACGTCTACGGGACCGTTACCGGTATCGCCCCGCCCGTGAGGCGCTAGCCAGGGAGATGTCCAAATGAATGCCAGAGCCTACCTGATCCTCCTCCTCTTCGCGACCGGCCCCGCCTCGCGCATGCTCATGCGTGGTTGCGCAACTGGAGTTCCAACGGGTGCGGATGCATGTAGACTTGCCCACGCAGGTACTCCACGCGCCACTTCCGGACGTAGTGGTTGAGCAAGGTCATTGGCACGGTGAGGGTCGTGCTGCCGGCACGGTAGGCCACGATCAACTCCAGCAGTTCCGCCTTCTCGTCGGGGGTGAGGGTTGTCTTGAGGTAGCCCATGGCATGTTGGAGAACGTTGGTGTTCTTCGCTCGCGTTGCCAGGAGCTTCAGAGCGGGCAGAAGCGCCACCTCGTACCCGGCGAGTAGATCCTCCAAAGGACGTTTCCTGCCTTCCGCAACCATGCGTCCGATGGCGCGATAGGCCTCCACGCTATGGGACATGAGCAGGAGCCTGTGCGCTGTGTGGAAGGCCACGAGCCCGCCGAGAGTCGCCGTCCCCTCCCTGAAACCCCGCCAGCGCTGCATCACGAGGATCCGCTCTACGAAATTCTCCCTCAGAGCCGGGTCATGGAGCCGCTCATCCTCTGCCACCGGCAGCAGGGGGAAATGATCCATGAACGCGCGAGCAAACAGCCCAACTCCCACCTTGCGCGGTATGCCCGACGGACCGTAGACCTTCACCCGCTCCATACCACTGCTTGGGGATTTGCTCTTGAAGATGTAGCCGCAGAGACCCTCCCCCTCAAGCTCCCGCACCCGCCGTCGGCACCACGCCTGCATTCTCGCAGTCTGATCGGCACCGTCGTGGGGCGTGACCAGACGCGGGGCCGCCGGGTCGCCCTCCAGACGCATGGTGGCTCGGGGGACACCGAATCCGGCCTCCGCCTCCGGGCAAACCGGGACGAACTCCACATAGGCCCCAAGAGTATCGCGCAGATAGCGGTCCAGCTTGTGCTGCCCGTCATAGCGCACCGGCTCGCCAAGCAGACAGCTGCTGATGCCCAAGCGGATCCTGTCGGCCATGGCCATGCTCCCTTGTTTGCTTCCGGGAACCATAGCTGCCTTGCGCGTGGAATGCATGGGCATGGGGAGGCAAAGCCACCCGCCAGCCCCCGTACGGGGACCGACGGGTGGGGGAGACTCTACAGCAAGGCAGCGACTTCCTCACCGAGAATCGCGATGCCCCGGCCGATATCCGCTTCACTCGCGTGGGTAAAATTCAGGCGCATGGCGTTCCCGTGGCGACCCGTCGGCGAGAACGCGTCCCCTGGGGCGAAGACCACGCCCCGAGGCACGCAGCGGGCCAACACCTCCCGCGCCGGAATGTAGATCGGCAGCGTCAGCCAGAGGAACATCCCGCCAGCGGGCCGCCTCCAGCTCACGCCAGGAGGCATGTGGCGGGCCAGTGCCGCGAGCATCGCGTCGCGCTGGGCGCGGTAGGCCGCGCGCAGTCGCCCAAGGTGCTCGTTCAGGTCCAGGCTCTGCAGCAATTCGGCCACGATGCGCTGCACGAAGGCCCCGGTGCACAGATCCGACGCTTGCTTGGCGCGGGTCAGCTGCTCGATCCAGGCCTTCGGTCCGGCCACCCATCCCACCCGGAATCCCGGAGCGAGGATCTTCGAGACGGTCCCCATCACCAAAGAGCGTTCCGGGTAGGCTGCCGCCATCATCGGCCCCGGGTCATCGCCGTAGTGCAGGAAGCTGTACGGGGCGTCCTCCACCAACGGCAGACCCCGCCGGTCCAGCGCCTCGACCACCGCCGCCCGACGCGGCCGCGAGTACACGCGCCCCGTCGGGTTCTGGAAGTCCGGGATCGCGTAGAAGAACCTCACGGGACGCCCCTCCCCGCCCTCGGCCAGCTCCTCTGGAATGGCCCCCTGCTCGTCCATCGCCACCGACAGATACTCTGGCTCATGCAGGGCGAACGCCTGGATCGCGGCCAGATAGGAAGGGCTTTCAAGGGCCACCCGGGCCCCCGGGTCCAGCATCACCTTGCCCAGCAAGTCCAACCCCTGCTGTGACCCGCTGGTAATCAACACCTGCTCCGGCGAGACCCGCATCCCGCGCCTCGCGAGTAGTCCTTCGGCAATCTGGGCCCGCAGCCCGATGTCCCCCTCGGTGGACGAGTATTGCAGGGCGCGCCCCCCATCATGGGCCAAGACACAGTCCGTGGCCGCCTGCACGGCCGCCAGCGGCAAGAGATCTGGCCGGGGCAGGCCACCGGCAAAGGAGATCGTCCCCTGCCCTTCGCTGGACCGCATCAGTTCACGCACGCACGAAGAGGGCAGCGAATGCATGCGCCGCGCCAGGGTCAGTGCCAGGTCATGGTTGTTCATATCTGCACCTGCTTCCTATGGCTTGCCCCCAAACCGACGGTAGCCACCGCTCAGCGGCGGAGGCAAGGGGTGCGGCTACGGAGGCGGCAGGGGCGGGGGCGGCGATGGCGATGGCGAGTCTCATGGCATGGATTCCTTAGGTGGATGCCCAACACAAAAAAAGACCGCCCAGGCTATCCTGGACGGTCTCGGGAAGAATCTGGCGATCCGACTAGTTCGGAACTCCCCCCGGCGCGCATCCAGTCACGCGGCAAGCGGCAGCGGCAGCTACGGCCACGGCTGCTGTCTGACTGGCGACGGCGATGCGAATCTGGGTCACGGTGTGCATGGAGAATTCCGGGGGGGGGAAGGACATGGCAAAGAAAAACGCGCGGACCCGCTGTCCGGGTCCGCGCGTTTCGAAGCGACGGAATACCGGCTGGCTAGCAGGCCTTCTTGGCGGCCTCTACGAGCTTGCCAAAGGCGTCGGCATCGGTGACGGCCAGGTCGGCCAGGACCTTGCGGTTCACCTCGATACCGGCCTTGGTCAGGCCGTTGATGAAGGAGCTGTAGTTCCAGCCAAGGGCACGGCAGGCAGCGTTGATGCGCACGGTCCAGAGACGACGGTACTGGCGCTTCTTCTGCTTGCGTCCCACATAGGCGTTGGCCATGGCGTGATCCAAGGCACCATAGGCCTGGCGGATCAGCCGACCGCGAGGTCCGCGGAATCCACGGACCAACTTCAGGACCTTCTTGCGACGCTTGCGCGATGCGACTCGGTTTGTATTTCTCATAGGTTTTGGACCTCCTGGTTGGGTGGACTAGCGCCCTCCACAGGAGGGGCAACGCACTTCTGCCTACAGGCCGTAGGGCAGAGCCGCGCGAATCCGGGCGTTCTCGCTCGGAGAGATTGCTGCATCCTTGCGCAAGCGACGCTTCCGCTTGGCGCTCTTCTTGGTCAAGATGTGGCGGGCGCCAGCGCGATGGTGCCGGAACTTGCCGGTACCCGTCTGTTTGAAGCGTTTGGCGGCCGCTTTACGTGTCTTCTGCTTCGGCATGGGTCATCCATCCATATCTAATTGCGTACTGAGCGTGTTCGCGGGATCTGCCTGCCTAGCGGCGCAAAAAACGGAACAGCGCCCGAGGGTCGCTGTTCCGGTGCGATTCTCACGTCCGTCATCGACCGGCCTCGAAGCCGGCGACACCGTACGCCAGCTACTTCTGTGCCTTTGGAGAAAGCATCATCCCCAGCATCCGGCCCGACTTCCGCGGCGGGGAATCCACCACGATTTGGTCGCCCAGATCGACGATAACGCGCTTCAACAACTCCATGCCGATGTCCGTGTGTGCCATTTCGCGCCCACGGAAAAACATGGAGACCTTCAATTTATCGCCCTTCTTCAGGAAGGCAATCGCTCGGTTGAGCTTTGTCTGGTAATCGTGGACACCAATGTTCGGGTGGAACTTGATCTCCTTGATCTTGTGCTGGTGCTGCTTCTTGCGCGCATCCCGCAGACGTTTGCTTTCCTCGTACTGGTGCTTGCCGTAGTCCATGATCCGGCAAACAGGCGGCGACGCGTTGCCGGCGACTTCGACGAGATCCAGTCCCGCTGCCCCCGCTCGCAAGAGAGCATCGCGGAAGGGCATGATACCCAACTGCTCGTTGTCCGGGGCAATCACCCGGACATCCTTGCCGCGGTAGAGTCTGTCTCCGTCTTTAAGCTGCTTGGCGATGGGTCGATCCTCCTGTGGGATATGTCTGTACTGCCGAACGGCATGACCAGCTTGCCGTCCGACCTGTGTGGTGGCCGGTTTCGGCCTCTAGCCACACATCCTGGCTGAAAAATACTCGAAAATCAAGTGTGTTGCAAGAATGTCTGAAGCAGAAAAGCTGAGGAGGCACCACCAAGCTCATGCCTTTTCCGCGTTTTCGCGGGTCAGGCGGGTCACCAGATCGGCGACCGCCACCGGGCCCTCGTCGCCGCCCCGCCCTCGCAGAGCGACTTCGCCGGCCTCCACCTCCCGCTCGCCAACAACCGCCATATAGGGCAGGCGCTGATTGCGGGCGCGGCGGATTTTGGCGCCGATGGGATCGGCCTCACCGTCCACGGATACGCGCAGACCGGCATTGGCCAAGGCCTGCCGCACCGTCTCGGCGTAGTCGGCAAACTTCTCGCTGATGGGCAGCACACGGACCTGTTCGGGCGAGAGCCAGAGTGGGAACGCGCCAGCGTAGTGCTCGATCAGGATGCCGAAGAACCGTTCGAGAGAGCCAAGCAACGCGCGGTGCACCATGTAGGGGCGGTGGCGCTCGCCGTCGGCCCCAACGTAGGTCATGTCGAAGCGCTCGGGAAGGTTGAAGTCAAACTGGATCGTCGTCGTCTGCCACTCGCGACCGAGCGCGTCCTTGATCTTGAGGTCGATCTTGGGGCCGTAGAAGGCACCGCCGCCCTCGTCGACCTCGCACTCTAGACCGCAACGCTGCACGGCCTTCTCCAGGGAGACCAGGGCCTGGTCCCAGCGCTCGGGATCGCCGACGGCCTTCTCGGGACGGGTGGCCAGATAGGCCTTGATATCCTCGAAGCCGAATGCCTTCCACATGTAGAGGCTGAAGCGCAGGACCTCGGTGATTTCGTCCTCGATCTGCTCGGGCGTGCAGATGATATGGGCATCGTCCTGCGTGAAGCCGCGGACGCGGAGCAGACCATGCAGGACGCCCCCTTTCTCGTAGCGGTACACCGTGCCGAGTTCGCCCCAGCGCAGCGGCAATTCGCGGTAGGACCGGGGCCGGTTCTGGTAGATCTTGATGTGGAAGGGGCAGTTCATGGGCTTGACGTAGTAGTCGTTCTCGTCAATGCTCATGGGGGCGTACATGCCCTCCTTGTAGAAGTCGAGGTGCCCGCTCGTCTGCCAGAGGTTGGCCTTGCCCACATGGGGCGTATTGAGCAGTTCGTAGCCGTTGGCGTAGTGAGCGTCGCGCCAGAACGTCTCGATGACGTGGCGAATCCGGGCGCCCTTGGGGTGCCAGCAGACCAGGCCGGGGCCGATGTCCTCGTGGGTGCTGAACAGCTCCAGCTCCGTGCCGAGCTTCCGGTGGTCGCGCTTCTTGGCCTCCTCGATGCCCTGGAGGTAGGCGTTCAGCTCCTCCTTGTTGGCAAAAGCCGTGCCGTAGACCCGTTGCAGCATCTGGTTCTTCTCGTCGCCCCGGAAGTAGGAGCCGGCGATGGAGAGCAACTTCACCGCGCCGATCTGGGCGGAGTGCTCCACATGGGGGCCGCGGCAGAGGTCGAGAAAGTCGCCCGTTTGGTAGAGCGAGACCGTCTCCCCCTCGGGGATGTCGGCCAGGCGCTCGAGCTTCAGCGTCTGGCCGGCTTCGGCGAAGATCGCCTCGGCTTCGGCGCGGCTGACTTCGCGGCGCTCGAAGGGCAGCTTGCGCCCCAGCATCTTCCTCATGGCCTTCTCGATCTTCTTCAGATCCGCCGGCACCAGACGGTGTTCGAGGTCGAAGTCGTAATAGAAGCCATCGTCGGTGGCGGGACCAATGTCGAACTTGGCATCGGGGTAGAGCTTCTGAACAGCCGCAGCCATGATATGGGCGGCACTGTGGCGGCGCGTTTGCAGGTTGAATTCCGACATGATATCAGTCCTCTGGAAACAGGGAGGCGGCCGACGGCCGCGGCTGGGTACGTCGTGTGAGACTCGGGGAAGGGCGGGGGTGGACAATCAATCCAGCACACCCTTGGTGGATGGCACGCCTGTTGAGCGCGGATCAAGCTGAGTCGCTTGATCCAGGGCCCTCCCGAATGCCTTGAAGACCGCTTCGAAGGCGTGATGCGCCTCTTCACCGGCCAACAAGTCTATGTGGAGCGTGACCCCACCCCGATTGACAAACGCCTGGAAGAACTCGGCGAAAAGTCGCGTGTGGAAGCCACCGACCTCGACGGCCGGGCTGGTCAACCGGTAGGCCAGGCAGGGACGCCCCGAGAGATCAAGCGAAACCCGAGCCAGCGCCTCGTCCATGGGCACAAAGGCAGTGCCAAAGCGGACGATCCCGGACTTGTCGCCCAGCGCCTCGCGCAAGGCATCGCCCAACACCAGTCCAAGATCCTCGATGGTGTGGTGCGCGTCCACCTCCAGATCACCCTTGGCAGACACCCGCAGACCAAACCGACCGTGCCGGGCAAACGCCTCCAGCATATGGTCGAGGAAAGGCAGCCCCGTCGCAATGCACACGTCGGCAGAGCCGTCCAACACCAGCTGGAGCTGGATGTCCGTCTCGCGGGTCGTGCGTTGAATGTCTGCCTGCCTGGCCATACGGTATCCGTTGGTGGGTTACGGGAAATCTGCACATGACAATCATGAATGTGGTACTATAGCTCTGGGAGTGTACGAATACACCCGCGTTGCGGCACCACTGGCAATACAGCAGCGAATGCAACGTTACCATGGCAGCGGCATCGCCGATGCAGAATCAATGCAGGAGCCCAACCATGGGGCGCACAAGAGCCTTCACCCTTATTGAGCTACTCGTCGTCATCGCCATCATTGCCATCCTGGCGGGTTTCCTCCTCCCGGCCCTGTCGAAGGCCCGTCAGAAGGCGCACATGACCGACTGCCTCGCGCGGATGAAGCAGATCGGCGTTGGCGTGGTGATGTACACCGATGACTGCAACGACTGGATTCCGTCCCTGCGCCGCAACACCCCCAGCGGCGTAGAGCTGTTCTCCGATGTACTCCAGGACTACTTCAGCACCAAGCGCATCTGGCTCTGCCCCTCCGGAGACCCCACCCCGGACCGGATCGACTCGGCAAACGGCAAGGTCCTTCACTACGGGCTGAGCTACTACGACTACGACGACCTGGATGCCGACGGCATCGACAACCACTACTCCGGCTTCGGAGGACTCCGGATCGCGGCGGTGGCCAATCCGGAGGAGTGCATCTTCATGGCCGATGCCGACCCGGAATCGAGCCCCGAGAACATCGGCGGTGCCCAGAGCGGGACCGACGATTGGCCCCTGACCAGCCTGATGGAGCAGCGCCACATGAAGGGGTACAACGCACTCTATCTCGGCGGTCATGTGCAATGGCACCGGGACGTGCCGAACCACGCCGACTGGGCGGTCAGAAAACGCTGACCGCAGCTGGGTCAGCGAATCACCACATCCCCGACGAGCGGGGTATCGACCGGAACAACCGTCTCGGCCTCGATAGTCAGGCTGGTGCAGTCCGTCAGGGAGGGAATCCCGCCCGGGAACGCCCGCTCCAGTTGCGGCACGGTCTTGTAGAGATCGCGGTCCAGCGCCACCACCGGGGGTTCCTGCCGCCCACCGGTGAGCACGAGTTGCCCGGTCGCCGCATCCAGTTCGTAGGCATCCGAGCGCACGACGAGCAGATGGTTGGTCGTCTTCACCGGCGCATAGCGACTGCGAGGCACCACCAGCGCCGCCGCCTGCGGGAACATCTCCACCGCTGCTCCCATTGCCGTCTCCAACTGCACGACGGCGTGCTCCTGCACCGTCTTGCGATTGGTGATCATCGGCAGAGGCAGGAATCCCTCGCCGGCCTCGTCCAGCGCCGCCTTCAGCGCCCGCAGGTTGACCCACAGATTGTTGGTGTTGAAGAAGCCATGGCGGGAGATGTCCTGGAAGAACTCCTCTTCGCCCTTGGGGCACTGGGCCACTTCGCGCAGGACCAGCTGGTTGTCTGCCCGCCGCATGGCGAGATGTCCCCCCTTGCGGTCCATCTGTGTTCGCGAACGCACTTCCATCAGAAACGGGAGGCCCTCCCCCTGGTTCAACATGTGCCCGGCAATTCGCCGGTCCATCACCGCGCCAAGATTGTCGGAGTTCGACACGAACGCCACCTCCACCCCCTGCGCAAGCAGTTCGTCGAGAACTCCCGAGATCAGGATCGAGGGGTAGAGATCGCCGTGCCCCGGCGGATTCCAGTTCAGCTTGTCATCGTCCAGGGACAGGGGCCGGACGCGATCCCCCACCACCTCGATTTTCGGGAAACGGTTCTGCAGGAAGGCACGGACAAGTCCCCTCTCCGCCAGCTCGGGATGGCGGTCCGCCAGCGTGCCCATGGTGTCGTCGTGCGTACTGAAGCTGTTCATCAGAACCAGCGGGAGTTCGGCCTTGAGCGCCTGCTGGGCGATCACATCCAGGAAGGTCAGGCCCGGCTTCACCTCCAACATGGACTTGGCCCGGGTCAGCCCCATGCTCGTCCCCAAACCCCCGTTCAGCTTCACCATCGCCACCCGCCCGCCGAGATCGCCCGCGGGCACTGCCAGATCCGCATAGCGCAGCAGCAGCGATTCCGTCGGCGACACGATGCTCGCCTCCGCGATCTCGCCCGTCTCGCCGGACCGGAACCGGTCGAAGTAGTGGGCAAACATCGCCTTGGCGACGGCATGGCAACCGCCTGCGGTCATGCGTTCCAGGAAAGCGTCGCGTTCGGTGTGCCGCATGGGGATTGCGTCCTGTTGCTCTTTGGGTGCTGCCCGCCACTCGCTGTAGACCCTACTTTACGCGCGCCCGGACCACCTGCAAACGACGCCAATGCGGGGGCATGAGCGGCCTTCGGGGACGACGTGGGGCGCCTCTGGACTTGTCAGGCGGCTTCCCGCCGCTTGTCAGGCACGAGGGAGAGATGTACCGTTACCATGGGTGCCAGAGAGGATCTCCTCGGGCGCATAATGCCGAGCGACGAAGGAACCACCGGATTGGCAGAAAGGAAAGGCCGGAAATGAGACGCAACGCGATCAGTGCAAGCATCACCTGCCTTGTTGCCCCATTCTTGTGCGCACAAGAGAAGGGGGAAGCGGGACAACCGATTCTCTGTCGCGGGAACTACCAGACAGAGCCTGAAGCCATCGAGCAGCTTGGGCGATTGGCCGCCACGTATGCTGATCTCGACCAGTGGCGGGACGGGCGGCGAGGATTCGCAAGCAGATCCTCGTCGGGGCGAATCTCGATCCGCTGCCCGACCGTACGCCGCTGAACGCCGTGGTGCACAAGAAGCGGGAGTACAGCGGCTACTCCGTCGAGTCGGTCGCGTTCGAGGCACGTCCGGGGTTCCTGGTCTACGGCAATCTCTATCGCCCCAGTGAGGCGAGGGGGCCTCGTCCGGCAATCCTCTGTCCACATGGACACGCCGCCGGTCCGGACGCGGGGCGGTACCGCCCGGATCAGCAACATCGCTGCGCGACGCTTGCGCGAATGGGGGCTGTGGTCTTTTCCTATGACATGATTGGGTACGGCGATTCACTGTTCCTGGGTTGGGACCACAAACACCAACAGGCCTTGACTCTGCAGACATGGAGCAGCATCCGGGCGATTGACTTTGTTCAGTCACTCCCTGACGTCGATGACGAGCGGATCGCCGTCACGGGCTGCTCCGGCGGAGGCACTCAGACGTTCCTTCTGACAGCGGTGGACGCCCGGGTCCGGGTTGCCGCGCCAGTTGTCATGGTTTCGGCCCACTTCTTCGGCGGCTGTCACTGTGAGAGCGGCATGCCCATTCACAAGACAGCCGAACTGGAAACGAACAACACCGAGATTGCGGCTCTGGCGGCTCCGCGGCCGATGCTGCTGGTCTCTGTTGGCGGCGATTGGACAAGGAATACCCCCCTCGTCGAGTACCCCTACATCCGCAACGTCTACGACCTCTTCGGGAAGAAGGAGAACGTGGAGAATGCGCATTTCCCAAACCAGAGGCATGGGTACCAGTTCATGAAACGCCAGGCGATGTACCCATTCATGGTGAAGCATCTTGCGCTCGATCCCAAGGGCGTGTTCGACAAGGAAACCGAGCTGTACGACGAGAGCAAGACGGTTCTGGAAACTCCCGGGCAGATGCGAGTATTCGACGATTCGAGACCCCTTCCGAAACACGCCCTGAAACCGGGGTCCATGGTCACGTTCCAGTAGAGACAGTAGGGACGCGGGGGCCCTGGGTTGGGGCCGGCTGGGTCCGGATCGGTGGCCGGTCGGGGACCACGCCCCCAGTTCCCCCGCGCAATGGGATCGCTAGGTGCCTGCAATACCTCCCCCCTTGTCAGGCACGGA
>JABGQJ010001659.1 GCA_018648945.1 Victivallales bacterium | reverse complement strand
CCCCCGCCTACACCTGGCCCTCCTCGGTCACCTGCTGCCTGCACCACAATGTCATCCCCGTCTTCGTGGACGTGGACTGGGCCACGATCAATATCGACGTGGACCTGATCGAAGCTGCGATCACCCCCCGCACCAAGGCCATCATGGCCGTCCATCTACACGGGTTGCCGGTGAACATGGATGCGGTCTGCGCCATCGCCAAGAAGCACAATCTGAAGGTCATCGAAGACTGCTGCCAGGCCCATGGCGCCACCTTCAAGGGCCAGAAAGTCGGCAGTTTTGGCGACTGCGCCGCCTTCAGCTGCAACCACAATAAGGTCATGTGCTCCGGCGAGGGCGGTTTCTTCGTCGCCGCCAACCAGCAGCTCCTTGGCCTCGGCAAGACTCTTTGGTACTTCGGCGAGAACCGTCCGCCCGTCGAGGATGGCGACTTCCACACCTATGGCATGGGCTGGATGTACCGCAGCACCGAACTGGTCGCCAGCTTCGCGCGCGCCCAGCTCGCCAAGCTCGACGGCTTCATCGACACCATCGCCGAGAATGCCCTCT
>JABGQJ010001658.1 GCA_018648945.1 Victivallales bacterium | reverse complement strand
CGTAGACGCCCTTGGAACCCGTGACCAGGCGCAGGTCGCTGATGACGTGCTGGTAGTTGGAGAGGAGGTCCCTGACCGCGCTCACGGCGCGAGGTGAATAGTCTCAGGGAACGCAGTAGGTGATCTCGATGCTGTGCATGTCCATGGTGTCTTTCATGCAGGCTGACATTAGCCGCGGGGCCTGCCTCAGGTTGAGGCTCCGGCAACCAGAAGAGATGCCTTGTCCGCCCTAACGGTCGTGCGGCCACCGGGAGGAATCGGTTCCATGGCCTCGCCGTCGGCCCGCAGGTCCCCGGCAGCGCCGGTGCCTCTGGGGTCTTCCAGCAACTCCAGAGAAACTTCGGCAGCCCTGAACATCGAGACTCCGGGGTGGTTCACGTGGGCACCGGTGTCGACCATGCGGAAGGACTGGAGTAGTTCGATCCGGCTCACGTCTCCGACTACACAGATGTCCATGAGGCCGTCGGTCGGCTCGGCACCGGGGCAGATCTCCATGCCGCCCCCGAACCACGCCGTGTTGGCAATGACCACCACTGCCGCAGTGAGGTC
>JABGQJ010001657.1 GCA_018648945.1 Victivallales bacterium | reverse complement strand
TGATGATATTGATGTAAAAGACTGGAAAGAGGTTATTTGGGCAATGACTACACGTGTTGATCCAACTCGCGACACCACGCTCATCGACAATACACCAATTGACTATCTTGATTTTGCCTCTCCTGTTTCTGGCTTAGGCTCAAAAATGGGAATAGATGCCACCAACAAACTCCCTGGAGAAACTGATCGTGAATGGGGTACACCAATTGTCATGGATAAAGATGTCATTCAAAGAGTTGATGATATCTGGTCAGAATTAAAGATTGATTAATTATAAAAAATCCTGAATTAACTATTTACAATTCATCGTAACAAAGTATAATTCTTTTTTTTCGGAGTATAGCGCAGTTTGGTAGCGTATCTGGTTTGGGACCAGGTGGTCGGGGGTTCAAATCCCTCTACTCCGACCATATTATAAGTTTTGCTCATAAACCTCTATCAATCTTAACGGATTTCAACAGAGAGGCACCTTTTTTAGGTTTATGCGCCCTTAGCTCAGCTGGATAGAGCAACGGCCTTCTAAGCCGTAGGCCTCAGGTTCGAATCCTG
>JABGQJ010001656.1 GCA_018648945.1 Victivallales bacterium | reverse complement strand
AAGAGATGGACCGGGTGGATGGGCAGGAGGTTCTGATGCCGGTTGCGTTGCCAGCTGAACTTTGGGAAGAGAGCGGCCGCTATGAGACTGTGGGCTCAGAATTGCTGCGTTTTCAGGATCGCAACGAGAAGCAAATGGTGCTGGCGATGACCCATGAAGAAGCTGTCGTCCACATGGTGAGAGGTGAGGTTAACTCATATAAACAGCTACCCTTTATGGTCTACCAGATCCAGACCAAGTACCGCGACGAAGCCAGACCCAGGGCGGGACTGTTGCGCGTGCGCGAGTTTAGAATGAAAGATGGATACTCATTCCACGTCAATGCAGAGGATCTGGATGCTTACTATGAACGTGTTCATGGCGCCTATTCCCGCATCTTCAGGCGACTGGGGATGAAGGAAGTGGTTTCGATCCAGTCCGATACCGGTATGATGGGTGGCAAGATTGCCCATGAATTCATGGCAGTGGGTGAAGCCGGTGAAGATACGATCTTTGTGACTGAATATGGTAGCTATCGGGCCAATCGGGAAGTGGCGACCAGTGCGGTTGAA
>JABGQJ010001655.1 GCA_018648945.1 Victivallales bacterium | reverse complement strand
AAAACAGATAGTAACAAAATTATTGCAAATAAGAAATTTGCAGTGAATACAGAGTAAGCTAGTAATCCAGCTAAAACGATCGCGCCGACAATGTACCAAGTCCGATTCACAGCCTCATGTTCGTATTCTTTGAAATTCCATTCTAAATGCACGTCACCAATATTGTCTGGTAACTGTGGAGAAAAAAAATCATTTAATATTTTCATATATATTATTTATGTCTGTTAATATTATACAATATTTTATTGAAATAAACAAAAGTAGATGCAAAATTAATTTTGCATCTACCTCTGGCGGAGAGGGTGGGATTCGAACCCACGGTCCGCGCAAACGGACAACAGTTTTCAAGACTGTCGCTTTCGACCACTCAGCCACCTCTCCGAAATATGTAAATTGTAATTCTCTTGGCGGAGAGGGAGGGATTCGAACCCTCGAGCCCCTTTCGAGGCTAACACCTTAGCAGGGTGCCCCTTTCAACCACTCAGGCACCTCTCCGTATATAATTTTTTTGAACGCATTACCACCTTTATATGATTTAATCAATTTTTCTT
>JABGQJ010001654.1 GCA_018648945.1 Victivallales bacterium | reverse complement strand
AAGCGGTCTTCGTCGAGAACATCGCCCTGGCTTTCTTCCTGGGGATGTGCACCTTCCTGGCGGTCTCCAAGCGTGTGTCGACCTCTTTTGGTCTCGGCGTCGCGGTCATCGTCGTGCAGGGCATCACGGTGCCGCTGAACAATCTCGTCTATCGACACCTGCTGCGTGAAGAGGCCCTCGCTTCGCTCGGTCTGGGCGGCGTGGATCTCACCTTCGTCGGTCTGATCAGCTATATCGGCGTGATCGCCGCCAGCGTGCAGATCCTCGAGATGTTCCTCGACAAATACGTGCCTTCTCTCTACAACGCGTTGGGCATCTTCCTGCCGCTGATCACCGTGAACTGCGCGATCCTGGGTGGATCGCTGTTCATGGTCGAACGCGACTACGGTTTCGGCGAAAGCGTCGTATTCGGTCTCGGGTCCGGTCTCGGCTGGGCGCTGGCGATCGTGGCGCTGGCAGGGATTCGCGAGAAGCTGCGCTACAGTGATGTGCCCCATGGTTTGCGGGGTCTCGGCATCACGTTCATGGTCGTCGGCCTCATGGCGATGGCAT
>JABGQJ010001653.1 GCA_018648945.1 Victivallales bacterium | reverse complement strand
CCCGGCTCTTCCCGGACCTCGCTCGTCCCCAGCCACATAGACCGGAACAGACCCGTGGACCAATCGAACCACGCGGGGATGTCCGACACCCAGTTGCCCAGGTGCTCGCACGCATTCCGGATCTGCTCGCGCGTCTCCTGGTCCTCCGGGGCCAACTGAAAGAGGGTGCCCAGGAACAGACCGAAGTGTTCCGTCCCATGATGCGCTTCCTGCTTGCGCCAGTAGCCGTGGTGCCATGCGTCGCTCGCCACGTGATGGTCGCGAATCTCGTCGCGCCAGCGCGTCATCACCGCAAGCAACTCACGGTTGCCAGCGAGGATCAGCGGCTCCCAAGCCAGCGTGAAATTCACTTGATCGTGCCCGTCGCCGGCCCCTATCTCATCGTACTCTCGCACGCACTTCTCGGCCCACTCGGTCAACTCCGCCTGGAGTGCGGAAGCGGCCTCTGTGAAGGTTGGTGATACGGGGATCTGAACCTCGTGCATGGCTATCTCTCCTGGCGCCAACTGAACAGGCTTCCCAACTCGTCGGGCGGGTCCGGCTCGCCCAGCGA
>JABGQJ010001652.1 GCA_018648945.1 Victivallales bacterium | reverse complement strand
CCTCGGGGCGGTCTCTGAGGGGTGGGAGGTGGATGGGGAAGACATTGAGCCGATAGAAGAGATCCGATCGAAACGCTCCTTGCTCCACCGCGGCGGCCAGATCCCGGTTGGTGGCCGCCAGGATGCGCACCGTTACCTCGATCTCCTCATTTCCCCCCACCCTTCTGAACCGCTGCGTCTCCAGCACGTTGAGCAACTTGGCCTGCAGTTCCAGAGGCATCAGGCCGATCTCGTCCAAAAAGAGCGTGCCCCCATCCGCCGTCTCCATCAACCCCACCTTGCGGCTCCGCGCGTCGGTGAAAGCCCCGCGCTCGTGCCCAAACAGCTCCGATTCCATCAGATTGGCCGGAATATTCGTGCAGTCCACGGTGACAAACGACGCATTCAGAAACTGGCCCAGCAGATGTATCGCCCGGGCGATCACCTCCTTGCCCGTGCCGCTCTCCCCCCGGATCAACACCGTGGCCCTGGTCCGGGCCACCCGGCGCAGCGTGCGAAAGACGACCTGCATCGCCTCGCTGTCGCCGATAACCCCTTCCACCGATGTCCTTTCC
>JABGQJ010001651.1 GCA_018648945.1 Victivallales bacterium | reverse complement strand
GGGTACTCCTTTGTCGGTACAACCCGGGTATTGCGGCTTAACTGACCTCGTTTACCTGGACTTCTCGGAGAGGTGGCAGAGTCCGGTCGAATGTACCGCACTCGAAATGCGGCGTACCGCAAGGTACCGTGGGTTCGAATCCCACCCTCTCCGCCATTTAACTGAACCAATCCGGACAACCTCTGGATGCCCGCCAATGAGCCTGTATGACCAAGAACAACTGCCTTTTTTGTGACTCAAATAATGCTGAGCTGATCGAAGAAAACGATCTTTGCTACAGCCGCAGAGACGGATACCCGGTGACACCCAGGCACACGCTGATTATTCCAAAAAGGCATGTAGCGTCTTACTTTGATCTGTACGATCGCGAAGTCAGGGCGATGCACCAAATGTTGATCGAGATGAAAAATAAAATACAGGGATACGATGAGACCGTTAGCGGGTTTAATATTGGTGTGAACGCTGGCGAGGATGCGGGCCAGTCAATATTTCATGTGCACATGCATTTAATTCCGCGAAGAAAAGGGGATATCGATAACCCGCAAGGAGGCGTT
>JABGQJ010001650.1 GCA_018648945.1 Victivallales bacterium | reverse complement strand
GGTAATCAAGGATGAAGGATTTAGCGCCCCGGTTGGTTACACGGAGTCCAAACCCCTTCACGCTGGAGTCCCAGAAGAACACCTGCGGACGGTCTCCCGCGCTCGATCTGCGCACCAGGGCATCGGTAAGTCTCTCGGCCATCGCTCCTCCTCGTGTCAACACTATGTCAACACATCCAATTGAACCTTATGGCGCAATTTTGCATCCGCTTACAGATGAAGTCAACGAAATAGCTTTATATTACAGCGTAGTAGCGAGTAGTCAGGAAAATATGTCAACAAATCAAGGCGTTAGAAATCGCGCTTGTTATGGCTCATAACCTGAAGGTCGTAGGTTCAAATCCTACCCCCGCAACCACAAAAAGCCCGCAACATCAATATGTTGCGGGCTTTTTGGTGTCCGGGTCAAACAATCAAATCAAAAACTGGAAGCATATAGGAAGCAGCAGGAGGCGGAAAAGGGCGTTGGCGAATGACCCTTACCGAAAACAGGTCAGGCTATTTTGCTTCCTTGAACTACGCTGCAAAGGCTCCGAAAGTGTTCGACCATACAC
>JABGQJ010000165.1 GCA_018648945.1 Victivallales bacterium | reverse complement strand
GGAAGCCAGCGCTCCCGGCCCCGCCTTCGGCTCATTGCCTGCGGGCTATTGCGGGCCTTCTTAACCCCGGGGACTCGATGCCAATTCCCCTATTTGTCTCCACTCATCGTGTGGAATCTCACCAGTTTTTTTGCATTATCCCCTGTCGCCGGTGTACTTTCCCATAGTGGCTTGGAGGCCGTTCTTCGATTCACGTACGCGTAACGGTGCCAGACGTGCCAGGGCGGAGTCGCCGGAAAGGCTGGCTCAGGCAATGGGCATGAAGCCGGGCGAAGAAGCCGCCCAGCAGGCGCTTGGGCTCCAAACGCGGGCGTTGGACATAGTTTTCAGATTGCGCGAAGGCAACCCGCAGCCCGCCTTCCATGGGCGGACGGCTGCCATGTCGCTTTTCCTCGCCTCTCAGCGGGCGCAAGCCGCCGGAGACCAGGAACTCGCGACTAGGTGCCGCAAGCTGTTGCGCGAGCTCATCACTGTCGACATTCAACGTGATCCCCAGGTGACATAACTCCACCAGGAACTCAACGAGGCCGTCGTAGGCCCCCCAGGCGAGCCATGAACGACAACCCATCTGCCTCCCCCGATGCCGCGCCGACCCAGGCGCTGTGGGTCCAACTGGCCACCTGCGTCACCACCCAGCCGCTGCACTACCGTTCCGGCGAGGAGGAGACCGCCGCGGAGAACATCGCGGAGTTGTTCGGCAAGGTGCGCGGTCTCTTGGAGAAGCACCCGGACGCGGCGGAGTTCCGGGCGCTATCCGTGCGTCTGCTGAACGACACGCTGCGTCCTTACACCGCCCGCTGGCACGGGTGGTTGACGGCGGACGAGGAGTGCCTTGGCGCAGATGGCAAGCCGGTGCTCCGTTTCCGGGACGAGCAGGTGCGGCGGCAGTTCCGCGCGGAACTGCGGGAGCTGCAGGTGGACTTGCGCGAGGTCCGGGGGAAGCTGGCGAGCATGGCAGGCACGGCCGACGTGCCGGTTGACGATGGGGGTCCCACGGCGAAGTTGGGCGGACCCCTGTCGGCAGGCATCCGGCTACAGGTTGAGATCAAGACAGAGGCAGACGCTGGCACAAGGTTGGTGACGCCTGCCGAGATCAATGCGGCGGAGCACAAGACGCTGCTGGAACGGCGAATCGCCCTGGAGCTTCTGCAGGAGGGCGACAGACCACGTTCACAGGATGAACTCAACGCGGTCGAGTCCCGTGCGGCGGAGCCATCCGAACACGGAGGTGAGGTCAACATGGACGATGCGGTCGGGCTGGCGCTGTCCGGCGGCGGCATCCGGTCGGCAACGTTCTGCCTGGGCATCGTGCAGGTGTTGGCCCGCAAGGGCTTGCTGCCGCAGTTCGACTACCAGTCCACGGTGTCGGGCGGCGGGTACTTCGGTAGTTTCCTGAGCACGGCGTTGGGGACCTGCCGGCCGGAGACTGCGCCGAGTGATCCGGGGCAGCCGACAGGAGGCGTGTGGGAGTCGCTGAAACGGCTCCTGCCAGCCCGCAAGAAGGCGGTTGCGACAGACGGCGGCTCGCCAGGCCAGGCGAAGTCGTCCAAGGAACTCGCGGAGGAGAGGATCACCGACGTTTTCCTCCGGCATGGGGAGTCGCGGCAGCAGGGCATCGAGTCCGGGCTGGTGCGGCATCTGCGCAACAACAGCAAGTACCTCCTGCACGGTGGCCTCCTAGGCAAGATGAGGATGGTCGGATTGATGCTCAGCGGGATCCTGTGGAATGTGATGATCCTGCTGTCGATCCCACTGATGGCCGCACTCTTTATTCACTCCTTCGGGAACTGGTTCTGGGGTGAAGCACTCTATCCTGGCCCGCTGTCACTCACGTCCATGCTCACCACGCGTGCCGGTTGCATCCTATGGGCATTTGCCACGGTTCTTGGCGCGCTTTGGGTGGTATTGCCTGCCATTGAGATGCTGGCCCGTGGCAAGCTGCCACAATCGTCACGCGCCATTCTGTGCCGCGCGTGCCGAGTCGCCGCGTTTGTGCTTGCTCTGCTCACGCTCGGGTCCGCCGTGTTCCTTCTGGTGCCGGCCATGCTTCGCCTCCACGAATGGCTGCGAACCAACTTGGCGGACCGGGGCATCGTCGGCTTCCGCCTCAGTCAGCTCGACGGGATCCTGCCTGCATCGCTTGTCGGCGTGGCCGGCGTTGCACTGGCGGCCGTGGCTGCCTGGCTGACGCCGCAATGGCCGCGCCTGCGGTCCGCCGCGGCTCGGTTGTTCATCCTCAGCGGTCCGTTGCTCCTGCTCTTCGCGTGTCTCTTCACCGCGAACCAGATGGGCATCGCGCGGTCGCCGGGGGCTGGCGTGCCCTGGTCGCCGCCCTTGGTGTCCATCCTGACCTTCGTCCTCACGGTTTGGACCTGGCTGTTCGTGAACATCAATGCGCTGGCTCCGCATCGCTACTACCGGAACCGGCTCTGTGAGTGCTACCTGGCCCGGCGCGTACCGGCGGCAGTGGGGCGGGAAAGATGGCTGCTGCGGTGGTTTGCTGGCGAGCCGGCGCAAGGTCGGACCGAGGTCCTGCAGCAGGTGAAGCTCTCCAGCCTCGGCAAGGATCTGACGGCACCCTACCATCTCATCAACATGACCTTGAACGTGCCCACGAGCGCGAACAAGAACCTGCGCGGTCGGGGCAGCGACTTCTTCCTGGCCAGCAAGTGGTTCTACGGCTCGCCCCTCACCGGGTACGCGCGGACGACGGAGTTGGAGAGGAGGGACCCGCACTTCGATCTGGGCACGGCAATGGCGGTGTCGGGTGCCGCCGCTTCCACCAACATGGGCTGGAAGACCCTGCCTCACTTCCGTTTCCTGATGACGCTGCTCAACGTCCGGCTGGGCTACTGGCTTCGCAACCCCGGCCGATCGACGCCGCGCTGGCAGATCGCCGATGCCGGGCCGTGGTACCTCGTCCGTGAGATGCTGGGGTGCATGGACGAGAATTGTCGCTACGTGAACCTCTCCGATGGCGGCCACATCGAGAATCTGGCTGCCTACGAGCTGCTGCGGCGCCGCTGCAAGTTCATCGTCTGTGTCGACGGTGGCTGCGAACCGGGCATGGAATGCACGGACCTGATCCGCCTGCAACGCTACGCGGAGATCGACCTCGGTATTCGTATGCACTTCGATATGTCCGACCTGCAAGTCGGTGCCAACGGCCTGAGTCGCGCCCATGCCATTCTGGTGAAGATCGACTATGCGCCCGAAACCGCCCCTGGCCAGCATCTGGGCTGGATGCTCTATCTCAAGCTGGCGATGATCGGCGCCGAGCCAAGCCACGTCAAGGACTACAAGCGGGAGAACCCGTGCTTCCCGCATCAGACGACCGCCGACCAGATCTACGACGAGGCGCAGTTCGAGGCACATCGGGCGCTGGGCGAGTGCGCGATGGACGGGATGTTCCGTGAAGAGATCGTCGGCAGCGATACACCCGACAGCATCCGGGACTGGTTCCAGTGCCTTGCGGACAATCTGCTGCCGGACAACGATGAGGTGTTCCCCAAGCCCACTGTGTGATCTGTGGCCTTGCCGTCGGCCGGAATCCAAGGCAGTGCTGTTCTCTGTTTGCACGGCGCGGGGAGGCGGGGCATGTTCGCGCCAGCGAACTCACCCCGATTCTGGAGCGGGAATCCCATGCGACACCCAATGCGCGCGATTGGCCTGATGGCGCTGGCGCTCTGTCCGGCAGCGACCATCCAGGCCCAATTGCAGTTCGTGCCGGGCACCGAAAGCAAAGGCGATGCGCCGTACACCATCCGCGCCGATGGCGTGGGGAACTTGCCCCGGGCACGATTCGTGGATGCCGAGGGGCGGCTGATCTATGGTTTTCGCACCCAGGGGCTGAAACGGTTGGCGCTGCGCGCGAAGCTGGGCAACAACTTCCGGGTCATGGTCTCCATCGATCAGAAGAGCTGGCGGGGAATCCTCAATGGCATGGCTATCCACGGGGAGGATCGGCACAACGGGAGACTCGGTACATACCGGGTGGACCTGTCTGCGGAGCTACCCGCCCCTGCCGTCTACATCCTGTTTGGCGACGCGTCGGTGATCGATGGTTGGGGAGCCTACGTGGCCGAAGTGGCGCTGGAGTCGGATGCTGCCGATGGGCACAACTGGGTGCTGCCACCGCCTCCTCCGCCGCCCGGCATGATCAAGGAGTGGCAGATACTGGGCTCGTTCCCCGTCAAGAGGAGCCGACTGCTCGAGCCGCCAGCCAGCCTGGGCGACATGACGCAGCTCTGCCCGCCCGCCGGCGGCACCTGGCAGATGGCCCAGTCTCCCAACGGGCGGATCGCCCTGCGTGCTCGCGCCTTGGGGTTCGCGCGGCAAGAGGATGCCCTGGCCTACGCCCATGTGTTCGTGAAGTCCGAGCGGGAAACCGACGCCTGCCTTCTGGGTGGCAGCGACGATGCTTTGGCAGTCTATGTGAACGGCGCGTTGGTCTGGCAACACGAGATCTTCCGCGGTTGCCAGTTTGACCAGGACCGCGTGCCCGTTGTCTTGGCCAAGGGCTGGAACCGGATTCTGTTGGGGGTGGGCAATGCCGGCACTGGCTGGGGCTTCGTGGCCCGACTTGTGCAAGCCGACGGCAAGCCGCTGGCCGGCATTCAGGTCCAGGCCAACGCCCCCGCTGAACTCGCGGGCACGACCCCGAATCCGCAGGTCGCCCCCCGCATCGAGCTGCAGAGCGCCCGCCTGGCTCCGAGTGCCGCCTACCTGGACGAAGGGCGTCTGCGGGCGCCGTTGCAGGTGACGCTGCTCAACCTGGGTGGCAAAGGCACGGCTCCTCAGACCTTTGCCCTGTTACATGGTGCCCAGACGGTCCAGGAATGGACCATCGGGCCAGCGCCCAGGGGGTACCACGCCAGCGAGCTCTTCCTGACGCCTGCCAGTTGGCGCGTGCTGACCAATGCGAGCGCGCCTCTGACCCTTGGGTTGGCAGACCAACGAGTCCCCGTGGTCTGCCCCTCTCTGCCGCGCTTGCTGGCTGTAGCGGGGGATGCCATGCGGGAGACCAACCCCAAGCAAGCCCGCATTCTTCTTCGGCTCGGACTAGCTCGGCGGCATTGGCGCAAGACCCACACCCCCGCCCCCCGTTGGCGTACCGAAGCGGCACGCTGGCTTGCCCTGGCCCAAACGGGAAAGTGGGAGGAACTGGCCAAGGTCGCGGCCACGTTCCAGGAGGCCGATGGCTCGCGCTGGTCCACGTCGGTACAGTGCGCGGCCCCTGCCAATCCCCGCTACGACATCGCGCCCGATGCGGTCATGGTCTATGGCGGCAAGGACCCGGCCCCACGGCTTCGGCAATGGCGACGGCGCGGTGCCCGCGTGCAGATCATGACCGGCATCGCCTGGGGCAACTACCAAGACTACCAAGAGGGTCGCTACGACGGCAAGCGCCACGACGACGAAATCCAGACCACCAAGGATGGCAAGCCGATCTCCCACGGGGGCAGTGTCTACTACTGGGTGCCCACGGAGACCTACGCCGACTACCTCTGCCAGCGGCTGGCCCCCGCCTTGAAGCTCCCGGCCGACGGCGTTTGCCTGGAGGAGCCCGAATTCTGGATGCGTGGCGGCTGGAGCCCGGCCTTCAAGCGCGAATGGTCCGCCCATTTCGGCGAGCCCTGGCAACCCCCGGACAGTTCGCCCGAGGCCCGCTATCGTGCCTGGCAACTGCGTCGCGCCCTCTACACCCGCTGCCTGCGGCAGGTGGCCGATTTCCTCAAGAAGCGCCGCCCCGACTGGGAGTGCATCGTCGCCACCCACTCGCTCATCAACTACACCAGCTGGGGGATCGCCAGCCCGGAATCCGCCCTTGCCGACATCGAGTCCTGCGACACCGTCATTGCCCAAGTCTGGAACGACACCATCCTCACCCCCTGCATCTACGACGGCAAGCGCGCCTCGCGCCCCTTCGCCACCGCCTACCTGGAGTTCGCCCAGATGGCGGGTATGATCGGGGCCACCGGGCGTTCCCTCGTCTTCCTGGCCGACCCCGTGGCCGACAATGCCCAGCGGTCCTGGGAGGTCTGTCGACGACGCTATGAGGAGACCGTGGTCGCGGGCCTCTTCCAGGGCAGCGTGAACCGCTTTGAACTGATGCCTTGGCCTGACCGCGTGTTCACCCGCCCCCGCGCCGGCAACTCCACCGAGAGCAATGAAACCAGCACTATGCCAGCCAGCTATCGCACCTCCCTGCTAGCTGTGTGCGAAGCCCTGCGGAACCTGCCGCTGGGCAGCAAGGAGACCTCCCCCATCGCGGTGGCCGTCGCCGATAGCATGCAGGCCCAGGCCGGCTTTGGCGATGCCACCGGTTCCGCCGACTTCTTCGGCCAAGCCCTGCCCTTCGTCATGCGCGGCCTGCGGCCCCGCGTGGTCCATCTAGAGCAAGTGTCCAACTCCGCCGTCCTTGCCGGTGTGCGCATCCTCCTGCTCAGCTACAACGGCCAGACCCCGCCTGACGAGAAGACCCACACCGCCCTCGCCCGTTGGGTGCGCAACGGCGGCGTTCTCCTCTCCCTCACCGATCCCGACGATCCCTTCCAGCGCGTCCGCGAATGGTGGAACCGCCCGCCCCACGCGGACCGACTACCCCAGCAGCATCTGTACACCGTCCTCGGCCTGGAAACGACCCCTGCCACCGGTTGGCACTCGATCGGAAAAGGGCAGATCTTCGTGCAGCCCCTCGCTCCCCGTCGTCTTGCGGCCAAGAGACGGCACCAAGAGCTGGCCGACTGGGTTGCCGAAGCCGCCCGCCGCGCGCGCGTCCCCATCGTGCCCCAGCCCTTCTCAACGATCCGGCGCGGGCCGTATGTCGCCGCCACCAGTTTCGCCGAGGCCCCGAAGCCCGCGCCGTTTGCGCTGAACGGTCCGCACCTCGACCTGCTGTCCGACGGCCTCGCTCTGGTTACCAACCCCGTGCTGTCGCCGGGTCGCTGCGGTCTCTGGGTCGATCTCGCCCAAGCTCCGGCGGCGCCGTCCGTCCTCGCCAGCGCCTCCCGGATCGACGGCTGGAGCGCCAAGCCCAGAGCCATCGACTTCGTCTCCTTCGCCCCCGAAGGCGGCGAGGTCGTCACCTGGCTTCGCCTCGACGGCAAGCCCACTGCCATCCACGCCAGCCAGCACAATGGCGTCCCCGTCCCCGTCCAGACCCAGTGGGTTGCCGAGCAACGCTGCCTCCGCCTCCAACACCCCGCCAACCCCGACGGCATCTGGCTCCACCTCGACCGGTAGCTCCAGCGCCAGGGGTGGCCGCGCTCTAGCCGTTCTTGGCGGATGGACGACATGGACAGGGCATGGACGGAATGGACGATGGACAGCCCGCATCACCGTTGCGCTGCCCGTCGTCCATGGCGTCCATGGCTCGCCCAACTGGCGGCCCCTTCCCCAGTCACGGGAAGCCGCTCGTCCCCGAACGCGGGGCCAGCTCTACGGGGTATCCATCGCTAGCAGGTCTCCCAGTCGTTCGCTCAGCTCCGCCGAGGAGGTGGTATCCTGTAAGCTCCCGTGTAGAGAGGGAACCGAACTCTCGACGACCATCAACACCAGTTGCCTGGTGGTCGACAAGACGAAGCCATGCCCTTCGTCCTTGCCTTCGCGCTCAAGTCGTTCGCTGATGGGGACCACCTTCTTGAGGCGCTCGTGCATCGCTTCCAGTATGGCGCGGTCAATGCTCTCCAGACGGGCGAACATGGGCGGATACATGACGATTTTATCGACATTGCTGAGGGTCATGGAGAGTTTGACATAATCCATGACCGTTGTGCCCGCCGGGCCGGCAGGGGGGTCGAGATCGAAATCTCGGTAGACTGCCAGAATGGCCGAGGGAACATCCTTGCGACAGAAAAACTCCTGAAGCGTAGCGGATGAATGGAGCACACGGGTGATGCCGAAATTGCGATCATTGTGGATGCTGAAGGTGGCCGTGACAGGGCTACGGGCAACATGCAGAATCACATCTTCTGTCGATGCGGCTCTGAGATCCTCGGCCGCCATCTTCCACCCGGCCATATGCTGTTTGTCAGCCACTGACGCCCGGTCGAGCCACTGCCTCATACTGTTGCGCTTCCCAGGATCATCATAGATGAGGCTTAGGTCGAGGATTCCCTCCCGGTCGAATGGTGCGTAGACAGCGGGAGAAGCCGGACCACGATCTTCCCGGGCGACTGGGGTCGTTTCCACTGGTTCCGGTTTGGCCACGGGGAAGGCGGGGGGCGTGGCAACCGGCGCTACGTCGCGCTGGTCCTCGGGACCGTCCGCGTACCACACAGCCACGGCTGCTATCGCGACGGCGAGAAATGCACCTGTGATCCACAGCCTTTTCATCGCGTCCCTCCCACACCGCTCTCCGAACTGCCCATGAAATCCGTGGACGGCGCCGGCGGGAAGTGCTGGGCCCGAGCCCTCTCCGAGAGATAGGCTCCCGTCCGGGCGTAGATTACAGCGAAGGGGGAAGAACATCAATCGTCTTTCTGGGAATCGGCTCGGGGAGAATCCCCGCCGTCCGTCTGGGGCCCGCGAACTTGTCGGCTGCGGGCACAGACTACAAAAGGCTCGGTAAGGCCCTATGGTATGCGCTCCACCTGGCAGAGAAGTCTCGGCGGTCCGCGAGCATGCTGACCGCGCGAGGTACCTCGCGTTCACTGACCGGAAGGCAACTGGATGAACATTGTAATTCTCGGCGCAGGCGAAGTCGGCAAACAGTTGGCTTGGACTTTGTCGACGGAGGCTAACAGCGTTGCCGTCGTCGATAGTCAGGCCGACCGTCTCACCCGGCTCCACGACCATTTTGACGTCATGACGGTTCAGGGCGACTGTGCCGATTTTTCCGTGTTGAAAAGGGCGGGCATTGCCAAGGCCGAACTCCTCATTGCCGCCTCCGGGAGCGATTCGTCCAATGTGCTGGCCTGCCAGGTGGCCCGGCACCTCGGGGTCGAGAAGACGATCTGCCGACTATCCACGAGCAGTCTTTTCTCGGCGGAAGATGGCTTCTCTTCGGATCTGCTGGGGATTGACCACGTGATCCTGCCCGAGGAGGAATGCATCGCGCGCATCCTGCGCGTGCTGGAGCACCAAAGCCTGGTAGAACGGGTGGATTTCAATATCGCCGCCGCTCGGATGTCCTGCCTCAGAGTTGCGCCGGGGTCTGTGTTGGACGGGGTGAAATTGGCCGACTTCCCGGATCGCGAACTGGTGTCCTCCATCCGCTTCTCCGCCGTCGTTCGCGACCAGCACCTGCTGATGCCTCGCGGCGATACCGTGTTGGCGCCGGACGACGAAGTCTACGTGGCCGGGGCCACCGCCAGTGTCGAGGCCCTCTACGACCTGGCAGACGGCGAGAGCCGCCGCCCCGCCATGGTTCTTGTCGCCGGGGCGACGCGCATTGCCCGCGGTCTGGTTCCTCGGCTGGTGGCCGAGGGCTATAAGGTGCGGGTCATCGAGGAAGACCAAGGCGAAGGCGAACGGTTGCTCGACGAGCTGGGCGAGGGCATCATGGTCGTCCATGGCAGCCCCACCGATAGCCACGTTCTCGAGGAGGCGGGTGTGGAGGAGTGCGGTGCGTTCATCAGTGTTCAAGAAGATGACGAGGACAATATACTCGGGTGCATTCTGGCCAAGAGACAGGGCGCCAGGAAGGTGATTGCGGTCACCAACAAAGTGGAATACATGGAGATTGTCCCGGCTCTGAAGCTGGTGGACTGTGGGTTCAGCCCGCGACTCATGGGTGTCAACCTGGCGCTCAACCTACTGGGCTCGGAAACCGCTCGCATCCATGCCATGCTGCACCGTACGCGAGCCTACGTCTACGAGTTCCGGGTGGTGCCTGGGTCCCGTGTCTGCGGCCAGCGCATCGCGGCCCACACGACTGCATTCCCCGCCACCTTTGCCCTCGTGCTGCGCGGTGATCAGGTCATGCCCGCAACTGGGGATGTGGTCCTGCTGGCCGGGGACAGAGTGGCAGTCATCGCGACTCCCGAGCACGAGCAGCAATTGGCGAAAGTCTTCCGCAAACGCGGTTTGTTCGGCTGAGCGCAAGCCAGGGCGGGGTTGCCGTTCCAGGCGCAACTCCCCCGCATGGGCCGCCGAGCCGCTGATCGATCCAAGGCAGAGCGAGGATCTGTGTGAATATCCGAATGGTCATTCGAGTGGTGTCGTCGCTGGTCGCGGTCATCGGCCTGTGCATGGCCACATCCGTGCCGGTGGCATGGCTGATGGGTGACTCCACAACCGTGTGCTGGGAGCTTTTGGGCTGTTCGGCAACCACCACGTTGATCGGCCTGTTCGTCAGTTGGCTGACGCGGGGCGATCTGCGGTTCACCTTCCGCGAAGGGTTCGCGATCGTTACCTTCGGCTGGATTTTCGCCTCGGTTTTCGGGGGCTTGCCGCTGTACGTGATTGGCGGCGTGCACTGGTACGACGCCGTGTTCGAGACCATGTCCGGGTTCACCACGACTGGGGCCAGCATTCTGGACAACACGCTGGTGCTGCGCGACGGTTCCGTCCTTAGTTCGGGAATCGCCAACATGCCCTTCGGAGTACTTTTCTGGCGTAGCATGACCCATTGGTTGGGCGGCATGGGCATCGTGGTGCTGTCGGTGGCGATTCTGCCCTCGCTGGGCATTGGCTCGCAGCAGCTCTTCCACGCTGAAGTCCCCGGCCCTACCAGCGACCAATTGACCCCGAGGATCGCCGATTCCGCCAAGATCCTCTGGGCCGTCTACGTGCTCCTTTCCGTGGTCGAGACCGGGCTTCTGATGGGCGGCGGCATGTCCCTCTTCGATGCCTGGTGCCACACCTGCGGTACCATGGCGACGGGGGGATTCTCCACCCAGCAGGCAAGCGTCGGCGGGTTCGACAGCGTCTACATCGATTCGGTCATCACTCTCTTCATGTTCCTCGCTGGTGCGAATTTCGTCCTCCACTTCCAGGCCCTGCGCGGGAGGCCGATGACGCTCTTCCGTGACGAGGAGTTCCGCCTGTATTTCCTGCTGACCGCCGTGGCCACGGTGACCGTCGCAGTCAAACTTGTCGGTGGCGAGATCGCCACCTCGGCGGGGAAGACCTTGGTTGATGTCGGCTTCTTCACCTCCCTCCGGTATGCCGCCTTCCAGGTCGTCTCGATCATGACCACCACCGGTTTCGTGACCGCCGATTTCAACCTTTGGCCAGCCTACTGCGCCTTGCTGTTGCTGGTCTTGATGTTCATCGGTGGCTGTGGTGGCTCCACGGGCGGCGGCATGAAGGTGGTGCGCCTGATCATGCTGCTCAAGTACTGCAAGGCCCAAGTCGAGCGTTGCGTCTTCCGCCGCTCCGTGTCGAATGTCCGGTTCAATGGCCAGCGGGTTGACGCCGCGACGCTGCACAAGACGTTGGGCTTCTTCTTCCTCTTCGTCGGCCTTTTCACCGTTTCCAGCCTGTGCCTATGCCTGTTGGGTGTGGATGATATTGTCACCGCCAGTTCGGCGACCATCGCGGCTCTGGGGAACATCGGTCCCGGCCTGGGCAAGGTGGGTGCCGTCTGCACCTATGCCTGGATGACCCCTGCCGCCAAGGGCGTCCTGACCTTCATGATGTTGCTCGGCCGACTCGAACTCTACACCGTCCTCGTGCTCTTCCTGCGCTCCACCTACTAGGAGCATTGGCGATTGGTGATTGGTGGTTTCAGATTGGGGGGAGGGGTAAGTGAGCCGGCAACGATGTGGGTTGGGCTGGAACCGCCTGGGAACGCCAATCGCCTGATTGGCATCTTCGAGGCGCGATAGCGCCGATCCGGAGAGACCCCATGCATCCTGACTTGGCGTTCACCCACAACAGGAACTACAATGCGGAGTAGGAAAGGTGGAGGGGACCGGGAGATGGCAGCCCCCTGACCCAATCCAGCGCCACCAGAGGAGTCCGTGTATGAACAGCAGACCGTTGACCCTACTCGCCCTGCTCTTGTGGGCCGCAGTCCCAGGATTCGCGGCGGAGCCAGCGCCATTGCATGATTGGCGGTTGGGGCAGTTGGTGATGCCCGACGCAAGCGGCACCCACCATGCCCAAGTTGAGGGCAGGATCACTCTGGAGACATCTCCCGTGCGCGCCATGGTTTTCGATGGCAAGAGCACGCGACTCGTGTTGCCGAACACGACGGCCACGGGTCTGCCGAAGCGCGCGATCACCATCGAGATGTGCGTGATGCCCGAACACAAGATCCGCTGGGGGGGCATCGTGGGCTACTTCCAGGACAATGGTGCCTATGAGAAGGGCTGGCTGCTGGGCTATGAGAATGACCGTTTCAGCTTCGCTCTGGCTTCGGTGAGCGGTCCGGGCCGAATGACCTACCTCAAATCTCCCCAGCCGTTCACAATCGGCCGCTGGTACCATGTGGCGGGGGTCTACGACGGCACGGCCATGCGTCTCTACGTCAACGGCAGAAAGGTGGCGGAATCCGCGGCCCAGAAGGGCGAGATCGACTACCCCCCCAAGGCTTGGTACACCATCGGTGCCTATCGCGACAACGATGAGAACTTCATGTTCAAGGGGAAGCTGCATGCCCTCTCGGTTTACGCTGAAGCACTGCCGGAACGTGCGATTCTCGCCCATGTT
>JABGQJ010001649.1 GCA_018648945.1 Victivallales bacterium | reverse complement strand
ATAGAGGAAGGTGCGCTTCAGCTTGCGCAAGGTCGGGACCTCGTAGCAGGAGGCCAGATCGAGTGTGAAGGTGTCAACGGCATCGGTGAAGTCTGCTCGCAGGACGACCGCCTTGGCCTGACGGCCCTTGCTCTGCATCGTGCCCGCCACAAACGGCACGGAATGGCCATAGGAGTTGAGCGCATCGCTCTCGTAACGTTGGGCGCTGAACGTCTGGTGGGTATAGACTTCAGCTCCCGCGTCGGACACCGGAGTGTCGGTGTCCACCGCAACGACAAACGTGCCCACGTCGTTGTGGTTGTGGTGCTCGGCATTGTGCCCGCCTTTCAGGCAAACGCCCAGGCGCGTCTTTGCTCCCACGGCCGGGCGGCAGATGAGGATACCCGCGTGGTCGAAGAACGAACGTGTATCGAGGGCCTGGGGAGTGATGTCCGCGGCAGGTTCCGTCGTGGCTGCGTTGGGAAACGTCTGCATGAGGCTTAGCGCCATGCTGCCTCTGATCCGGTCGCCAAGGGAGTCCGTTTCCCAGTGCTTGAGCCCCAGCCCGAGTCGGCG
>JABGQJ010001648.1 GCA_018648945.1 Victivallales bacterium | reverse complement strand
CCAGGGCAGAGGATTGCGCACCCTCATTCTGACACCGACTCGCGAACTCGCCCTGCAGATCAATGAGAATCTGGAGGCCTACGGCCGACATCTGCCGATCAAGAGTGCTGTCATCGTCGGTGGTGTCTCCGCTCACCCGCAGGTTCAGAAACTGCGTCGCAAGCCGCAGATCCTCGTCGCCACGCCGGGTCGACTGCTCGACCTGATGGGACAAGGTGAAGTTCGCCTCGACAGCATCGAGATCGTCGTCCTGGACGAAGCCGACCGCATGCTCGACATGGGCTTCATCCGTGACGTTCGCAAGATCGTCGCTCAGTTGCCGAAGAAGCGGCAGACGTTGCTGTTTTCCGCGACACTTCCACAGGAAATCACCCAGCTAGCCACCGACCTGCTGATCGATCCGGTGCGGATCGACGTGTCTCCCACCTCGACGGTGGCAGACAACATCGAGCAACAGGTGCTGTTCGTTGAGAAAGCCAACAAGCGCGCCCTGCTGGCGGATGTGCTCAAGGAACACGGCGTTCAACGTGCCATCGTTTTCACGCGAACCAAGCA
>JABGQJ010001647.1 GCA_018648945.1 Victivallales bacterium | reverse complement strand
CACGCTGCGTGCCCGGATTCCACTCGTAGAAGCCGCTGGCATCCTCGACGTAGGAGCCGCTCTCATCTCTGTTCAGGAACTCATCGGGGTGGTTGAAGTGGGTCATCAGTCGAAAGCCCACATCGGGGTAGGCCTCGTGGAACAGGTCCAGCATCGAGATGAAGGCGTCGTCGAAGCGGTCCGGGTGAAATGCCAGTTCCTTGGTGCCGAGGCGGATGGACTCCACCCCCGCCTCGGCCAGGGCGGTCATCCAGCCGGCAATCTTGCTGTTGGGCAGGACCATCGGGTCGCCGCCGGAAAGCAGGATCTCGCGGAGCTTCTCGCGACCGCTGTCTGGATGAGCGCCACCGTTTGCGGCCACGGCATCGTTGTGTGACCTCACGTAGTCGGTGACCTCACCGATCTGGGCGAGGCCCTTCTTGTCGACCGTGCCGTCCTGGCGCTTGACCTCCTTACGGCCTATCAGCTCCTCGCGGTAGCAGAACCGGCAATGCGCAGAACATGTTGAGATGACATACATGAGGCCCATCTCGTACTTGTGGAGCAGGCCCTCGAC
>JABGQJ010001646.1 GCA_018648945.1 Victivallales bacterium | reverse complement strand
GATTAATGGCGCGCCGAACGATTGGACAAGAAGGTTTCTCCTTCACGGTTTGTGATAAGAAATCGGAGCTTGATGCGCTTTTGGAGCTGATCGACTGGCACGAGCTGGATGCCCTGATGGCGCCGGTCTCGGCCGCCGTCAAGGGCGAGCAAGGTTGGCCGCCGCTGTGTCTTTTGAAGGCCCTGCTGCTGGCGCGCTGGTACGATCTGAGTGACGTGAAACTGGCTGAAGCGCTGGATGACCGGGCCTCTTTCCGCCGCTTTTGCGGCTTCTCGAAGACTGAACCGAGCCCCGAACGCACCGCCTTCGTGCGCTTCCGCCGCACTCTGGCCAGGCTGGGTCTTGGCGAGAAACTGTTCGAAGCGATCACGGAGCAACTCTGCCGGCAACAGGTTTCGGTGAAGCAAGGCACGCTGGTGGACGCGACGATCATTGCCTCGGCCAGCAAGGATGACGAAGACGCCCGCTGGATCAAGCACAAAGGTCGCAAGGCGGTGCATGGCTACAAAGCCCATGTGGCCTGCGATGAAAACACCGCCCTGATCGAAATGCTCAAG
>JABGQJ010001645.1 GCA_018648945.1 Victivallales bacterium | reverse complement strand
GTTTGTGGGGGGGAACCTGATCTGGGTTGGGCTGGCCTTCCTACTGTTGATGATGGTGATCGTCAGCTCAGTACGTGTCGGCCGGGTCACAGGCGAAGAAGTCGGCGTCCTCCTCGACAAGATCACGGGGAAGATGACCGTCATCGAGCAGCGCGGCGTGAAGATCTACTTCGGACTGATCCAGTCCTTCCATGTCCTCGACACGAGGATGACCATCCTCGAGATGACCGAACGCGAAGGCCGTGGAGACCGAGTCGTCAAGGACGATCTCAAGATCAAGACGAACGACGGAAGCGATGTCTATGTTGACCTGAAAGTCCAGTACAAAATCATGCCGGAGAAAGCCGATGTCATCCTGCAGACCTCCGGGGTGGGAGAAATCTACAAGGAGAAGTGGGTCCGAGACTACACCCGAAGCCTCTGCCGCAATGCCCTTGGGGAGCTGACCACCGAGGAGTTTTACGACGCCGCCAAGCGGCAGACGAAGGTGCGTGACGCAACCGCGGAAGCCAACACGCGCCTGAATCCCTTCGGCATCCGGATCGACAGCATCGGCA
>JABGQJ010001644.1 GCA_018648945.1 Victivallales bacterium | reverse complement strand
CGGGAGATTCTGCTGGCCTATGCTCAACGCTACCCGGAATGGAAGCTGCAGAACGTCCGTGGACATGTCTCGAACTCAGCCGGTCGCCTCTATGCGCAAACGCTTGACGAAGCCTGCGCTGTGATCGGTTTGGCCTGGAGCTATGATCTCGTCTACGGGAGCGGCGTGCTCCAGGCGACCGATCGAGCCCACATCGAGACCAGGCTCTTCCGCGAGATGGTCAAGACGATCCGACGCAATCAAGCCGGCATCAGCAACTGGCAGAGCTGGCACAATGCAGGGGTTGCAGCAGTGGGGTTCTGTCTGCAGGACGCCGAGATGGTCTCGCACGCTCTGCGGGGGAAGAATGGGCTGGAGTTCCAGTTCCGCAAGAGCATTCTGGAAGACGGTTTCTGGTATGAGGGGACGGCCGCCTACCATTACTACGCACTGGACGCTCTGCGCTGGACCGTGGAAGCGGCCTGGTTCGCCGGTATCGACTACTGGACTAACGCGGCCTACAAGTCGCTCTACGATGCGCCGCTACTCTACACCTTCCCTGATCTCAACTTCCCGGC
>JABGQJ010001643.1 GCA_018648945.1 Victivallales bacterium | reverse complement strand
TAACCCCGGCCTGGTGAACCGCGGTCAAGGGGGCGACCCCGAAGCCCAGGAACGCTACCGCCAAATCTGCGAGCAGATGCTCGACGAACTCTGGGGCAACTACGGCAAACTGTTCGAAGTCTGGTTCGACGGCGGCGCTCTGCCCGTCGACCAGGGCGGCCCCGACATGCTCCCCCTGCTCTCCAAGCACCAGCCCGACGCCATGGTCTTCCAGGGACCGGCCGCCACCATCCGCTGGATCGGCAACGAGCGCGGTGTGGCCCCCTATCCCTGCTGGGCCACCGTCCCTGCCGAGTCCGACTACAACGGCCCGGGCATCCCCGACGGCGAGAAATGGCTGCCCGGCGAATGCGACGTGCCCGTGCGCAACCACGAGTGGTTTTGGACGCCGGACGACGAATACAAGCTCTACCCTCTCGACGAACTGGTCGATATGTACTACCAGTCTGTCGGTCACAACTGCAACATGCTTCTCAACGCCAACCCCGGCCCGGATGGCCTGATCCCGGAAGCCGATTTCCAACGCTACGTCGAATTCGGTGCGGAAATTCGCCGGCG
>JABGQJ010001642.1:268-558 GCA_018648945.1 Victivallales bacterium | reverse complement strand
GGGAGCGGGTTACGCTTGCGCCGCATGCCTTGGGCTGATGCTCCTTGTTTTTGTGAAACCTTTTGTGAAACCGTTATATTTTTCATAATGAAAAACCTCCGTTACGACAGTAGCAACGGAGGCTTATCGCGTCAAGCAAAAACGGAGAGGGGGGGATTCGAACCCCCGGTACGGTTACCCGCACACGGCATTTCCAGTGCCGCACCTTCAGCCACTCGGTCACCTCTCCAAAAGTGGAGGGCCATCGTAGCAATTTTCCACAAAATTACAAGGGAAAATTCATTTCGTCC
>JABGQJ010001642.1:0-258 GCA_018648945.1 Victivallales bacterium | reverse complement strand
GATAAGAGCGATTTCGGGTCGGGCGAGGAATCGGATGCGCGGTGCGCGCCCACCTTCCATGCCGATGCCGCGGTGGATGTAGAGCGTCGTGTCGCCGAGCTGATAGCGGCCTGCCTCAAGGGACTTGCCTTCGCCCGAGAGCGTGACGACCGCGCCGTAGACTGGCAGGCAGAGTTGCCCGCCGTGGGTGTGGCCAGCGAGGAGCAGGTCGACGTGGCCGCTCGCGGCGATTTCCCGGGCGCGGCGCGTGTGGTGATA
>JABGQJ010001641.1 GCA_018648945.1 Victivallales bacterium | reverse complement strand
ATGATCATAGCCGCAAATCCGCCATTTGCGCCAGCCAGGCGGCTTCGTCTCCGCCCTCTTCGAGGCAGCGCAGATCGAAATGCAGGGCATCATCGGTGATCCGGCCAAGAACCGGGCGGGGCAGGGCGCGAAACGCCGCCGCCAGGCGTTTCAAGGCGCCGCCGCTGCCCTTGGCATTTTGCGGATGGAGGGCCAGGGCCACGGAGTGCAGGCTTTCCACGGGCAGGGAGCCGCTGCCGATTTGTCCCGTACAGGGCGTGATCTCGACCCGCACGCCATCGCCTAGGACATTTTGTAAAGCAGGTGCGATCCGCTCCGCCATGGCCTGGATCTCGGCCACGGGCCGGGTCAACAGGCGCAAGGTGGGCAGTTTGGCCCGTAGGGATTCGGGTTGGGCGTATAGGCGCAGGGTCGCGGCCAGGGCCGCCATGGTCACCTTGTCGACCCGAAGGGCGCGTTTCATGGGGTTTTTCTTGATTTTGGCGATCAGATCCGCCCGCCCGGCGATCAGGCCGGCCTGTGGTCCGCCCAAAAGCTTGTCGCCGGAAAAACTGACCAG
>JABGQJ010001640.1 GCA_018648945.1 Victivallales bacterium | reverse complement strand
GAACAGGGGCATTTCTTCCTGTTCGCCCAGGGCGAGATCCTGGCTGGCGATCCCGGTTACACCTACAAGAAGGAAACGCGCAACCACAACACCATTCTGGTGGACGGCAAGGGCCAGCTCGGCGACGGCGAGATGTGGCCTCACCCCAAGCC
The DNA here is from genome assembly GCA_018648945.1 of Victivallales bacterium. Next base: position 409 of record JABGQJ010001640.1, on the reverse strand, counting down.
AGGCCGGGCGCACGTCACCAGCTTCACCCATCAGGATGGCGTGACCGTGGTGACCGGCGATGCCACCAGCGCATACCCGGCGGAGTTGGGCCTGGAGCGGTTCGAGCGGACGGTCGTGCTGGCTGGACCGGAATTGGTGGTGATCTACGACCAACTGGCCGCAAAGGAAGCCCGCACATTTTCTTGGCTCCTGCACCACTGGGGCGAGACCGAAAGCGAGGGCGATGCCCGCATTGTCAAGGTCAACGATGCCCGGCTCCGCGTCCAGCCGCTACTGCCGGCCGCCCCGACCGTCAAGGAGGAGACGTACCGGCCCCAGTTCGTCCATCCCCGGCGCAACCTGACCCCCAAGGTCGCCGATATTCACATGATCCAGCTCGACACGCAGCCCGTTCGCACCGCCCAGTTC
>JABGQJ010000164.1 GCA_018648945.1 Victivallales bacterium | reverse complement strand
GGTGCTGACTACCCGGCACCACGAGGGTTTCAGCCTTTGGGATAGCCAGACCAACCCCTACAACACGGCGAACTGCTGTCCCGATGGCTTCGACGTGGTCAAGGAATTCGTGGAGTCCTGCCGGGAGTTCGGTCTGGGCGTCGGCTTCTACTTCTCACTGATGGACTGGCACCATCCTGACTCGTGGCGCTGCGCCTTCGATCCAGCGGCCCGCGAGCGCTTCCAGGGCTTTCTGAAGGGCATGTTGGGCGAGTTGCTGGGTGGGGACTATGGGAAGATCGACATTCTCTGGTACGATGTATCTTGCCCCATGGAATCCCACGAAGGGTGGGGATCCCTGCAAATGAACCAGATGGTCCGGGAACTCCAGCCGGAGATCACCATCAACAATCGCTCCAAGCTCGAGGAGGACTTCTCCACCCCCGAGGAGCACCTCACCGCTGCCAAAGGTGACCAGGGATGGGAAGCCTGCATGACCTTCAACCGGATCAGTTGGGGGTACCTGGACAGCGCCCAAGCGGCCCCCTACAGCTACAACGCCCATGGTATCCTGCGCATGCTGCAGACCATCTGTAGCCAGGGAGGAAACCTGTTGCTCAACATCGGCCCGACCGTAGCCGGTGACGTCCCGGCCGAAGCGATCGAGCCGTTGCGGACCGTGGGCCGCTGGCTGGCAGCCAATGGCGAGGCGGTGTATGGGAAGCTGGACCGCTGTTCGGTCAGCGCAGCCAGTGGCACCGGTGCCTTCACCCGGCGGGGGAACGCGCTGTACTTCTGGCAGTGGGTCTGGAGTGAACAGCTGATCTTCGGCGGGTTCGAGACGACGCTCAAGGCCATCCGTGTCCTTCCCGGCGGGGAGTCCGTCGCCTTCCAGCAGACAGACCGCCAGATCGTGGTGGAGCCGCCAGCGGCAGCCCTGCGTGATCCCGTGGCCAATGTCACCGTGCTGGAGATGGAATTCGAGGCGCCCCCCGTGCATCGGCGGTGCAGTGGCTTCCCGCAACTGCACGGCGGCCGCGATTGGCATTCGGAGGGATGATGGACCACATAGGGTTCCCCCGCATGCCCCTGGTCCTGACAGTGGCCTTCTGGGCCGGTGTTTCCATGCTCCCGGCGCAACCAGCGGCCAAGGAGGAATTGATGGAGTGCCAGCCGCGCGATGGCTTGCCCAATGTGTTCGCCAAGTTGCAGGCCGGTGGCCCCGTCCGGGTGGCGTATCTGGGCGGCAGCATCACGGAGGCGTCCGGTTGGCGCGTGCTCTCGCGCCGATGGCTGGCCAAGACATACCCCAAGGCCAAGGTGACGGAGATCAACGCCGCCATCTCAGGCACGGGGGCGGAATTCGGAGTCTGCCGGCTACAGCGACACGTTCTGGACCGCGATCCCGACCTGCTGTTCGTTGAATTCGCGGTCAATGGCATCGGCAAGGGTGCCCGTGGCCTGCGCACCATGGAAGGAACCGTCCGCCAGACGTGGCAGCGGAACCCTCGCACGGACATCTGCTTCGTCTACACGATCTCCAGCCAATACCTCAAGGACGTCCAGGCGAGCAGGAATCCCGCCGTCGTCCAGACCATGGAACGCGTGGCGGCAGCCTATGGGGTTCCGAGCATCCACCTGGGACTGGCGGTGGCAAAGCAGGTGAAGGAGGGGAAACTGGTGTTCCGGGGCGCGCCACCCGCCTTCAGTCGCGACGGCGTCCATCCCGATGTGAGGAGCGGGCATCCCTTCTATCTCGCGGCCATCGTCCGCTCCATGCCCTCGCTCAAAGCAGCAGGAACGCCGGGCGCGCATGCCCTGCCGGTCCCCCTGGATGCCGACAACTGGGAGAAGGCCCGCATGGTGCCTGTGGCACAGGTGCAACGAAGCGCTGGTTGGACGCAGGTCGGGTTCCCCGGAGATCCCAAGCGGGCTCAGCGAGTGAGCCAGCGTCTGTCGCCCCTGTGGCGAGCTACCCGTCCCGGTGACGCTCTGTCGTTCACGTTCCATGGCACCGCCTTTGGGATCGTGGGATTGAAGGGGCCGGATGCCGGACAGTTCGCGGTGACCGTGGACGACCGGCCTCCCGTCGTTGGGGCCCTGTTCGACGGGTTCTGCATCGAGGGGCGCTACCGGATGTGGCCGTGGTTCTATCCGCAGGATCTCCCGCTCGGCGAACACCGGGTCAAGATCACCCTCCTGGCCGAGCCCATCGACAAGGAATCGATCCTCAAACGCCATGGGAAGACCATGCGAGACCCCAAGGCGTTCACCCCCGGCTGGCTGTACGTCGGCGATGTCCTGATCGTCGGCGAGGTGCAGTGACCCATTCCGGCCCCGCACGTGGGGGGGGTGCTGGCTGGAAGCCGGTGCTCCCGGCCAACCTGGAATCGCCACTGCCCGACTAGGGCCGAGCTAGTTGCTGCAGCATGGCGATGACATCGTCGTCGCTCATCGGGCGAGGGTTGGCCTTCATGCTGCCGCTGCGGCAATTGGCGACGACGAATGGGGTGTGTTCGGTGAGATCGAGTTGGGCGAGGCCCGCAGGAATGCCGAAGGCGGCGACCATCTGCGCCACTGCCTCGATGAAGGCCGCGCCGTCCGGGTGCCCGGTTGCTGCTGCCAGTTCGTCGAGTTCGGCCTCTCGCACGGGGGCGTTCCAGCGCAGGATGTGGGGCAGAAGCACGGCGCAGGTGAAGCCATGGGGCAGGTCGAGAAGATGCCCCAGCGGATGGGCCAAGCCATGGACCGCGCCCAGGCCGCTTTGGCCAAAGGCCATGCCAGAGAGCAGACTGCCCTCGGCCACATGGGTCCGGGCTTCGCGGTTGGCACCATCCGCGAAGGCCACGGGGAGCCATCGCGTGAGCAGGCGGACCGCCCCCAAAGCGAGAGCCTGGCTGGTGGCATGGGTGTTGAGGGAAATGTAGGACTCGATCGCTTGGGTGAGAGCGTCCAAGCCGCTGGCGGCGGTAAGCTCCGGGCCCATGGAGACGGTGAGTTCGGGGTCCACGATGGCGAGGTCGGGGACCATGCGGGGCCCGCGCAGGGACTTCTTGGTGTCGGCTTCAGGATCGGAAAGCACGCTGTTCTTGGTGATCTCGGCTCCAGTCCCGGCCGTGGTTGGCAGGGCGGCGAACAGCAGGCCATCGGCCGGGACGGGGCGCGAGCCATGGTAGAATTCGGCGCACGGCAGCCCGCTCGGAGCAATGACTGCCGCTGCCTTGGCGGCATCGATGACGCTGCCCCCACCAATGGCCAGCACGGCCTCCGCGCCACTGGCACGGGCGGCAGTTGCGATGGCATCGACTTCGCTCAGCGGGGGATCGTGGGAGACCCCCACATGCTCCCCCACCAGGGCATCCCCCAGATCGACGAGCAACCCGTCGAGGAGACCCGAGCCGCGCACCGACGCGGAGCAGACCAGCAAGGTGGGGGGAATCTCGCCACCTGCCAGGTCCGCCAGGCGGCCCGCCGTTTCCGCGCGGGCACCCCAGGCGAAGCGGATCACGGGGGGGAAGAGCATCAGGGAATCAGTCATCGGTGGGTTCCTCGCTGCGGAGCACCCGGAGGGCGATCTCCGCCGCCTCCCGTTCGGCTTCGCGGCGACTGAGGCCGCGGGTGCGGGCCAGTTCGCGGTCCCCGACCATGACCCGAATCTCGAACTCCGGGCGGTGCTCGGGGCCGGTGACGGTCAGCACTTCATAGTTGGGCGCGGTCTGGAATGCGCTCTGCGTGTATTCCTGCAGCGCTCCCTTGGGATTCTCGGCAGCAAGCAGTGCATCGACATCGTTGAGGAGCCCAGCCGTCAACTGGCGGCAAAGCTGGTCCACGGCCCCGAGCCCCTGGTCCAGCAACAAGGCCCCAAGGACGGCCTCGAAGGCGTCTTCCAGACTCGACGGCCGGTCTCTGCCGCCCGCCAGTTCCTCGCCGCGACCCAGGAGAAGCCCAGCCCCCAAGTCGAGCTGCCGGGCGTATTCCACCAGGGCCTGGTCCCGGGTGAGGGCCGAGCGGATCCTGGTGAGCATGCCTTCGTCCGACTCGGGGAACTGCTCAAAGAGCATCTGGGTGACGACGAAGCCCAGGGCGGCATCGCCCAGGAACTCCAGCCGTTGATTGTCGGGCGGCGGCGTATTCTGTTCCGCCGCATAGGAGGGATGGGTCAGGGATTGCTTGAGCAAAGGGCGGCTGACAAAGGTCCAGCCCAGGGCCTGCTCAATGTCTGACAGGGGGTCTTCACTCACCGGGGTAGCCTCCGCGCTTCCGTTGCATTCCAGCCAATTGTAGGTAAGGTATCCGGGTTCAGACGACTGCGGCAGACTCGGTTGCGGCACCCTCTTCGGGAGTCCACTGTCGCCCCGTTCCCACTTCACGAATACGGAGAACTCGACAGTATGTTTACTGCGTCCGACCTGCGGAAAGGTCTGAAGATCGAGATAGATGGCGATCCCTATATTGTCACGGACTTTGACTTCTGCAAACCCGGCAAGGGGCAAGCGCTCTACCGCTGCAAGCTGAAGAACATGATCTCCGGCGGTACCATGGACCGCACATTCCGGTCCGTGGACAAGATTGGCAAGCCCGACCTCGGCGACCGCGATATGATCTACTCCTACCAGGAAGGCGACGACTACGTCTTCATGGATGCGGAGACCTACGAGGAAGTCCGCATTTCCTCCGAGCAGTTGGGGGACCAGAAGTACTTCCTCGACGACGACATGAGCTGTACCATGCTGTTCTTCAGCGAGCGCCCCATCGAGGTGAACCTGCCGATCTTCGTGGAGAAGAAGATCGCCGAGACCGAGCCGGGCGCGCGCGGCGATACGGCCACCAACGTGATGAAGCCCGCCAAGATCGAGAATGGCTACGAGATCCAGGTGCCCCTGTTCCTGAACGAGGGCGACACAGTCAAGATCGATACCCGCACCGGTGCCTACACCGAGCGCGTCAGCAAGGCGTAGATTCCCCCCATTCCAGACTCCCCAAGCGCGCGCCCGGTCCCCGACCGTGGCGCGCGTTTTCTTGGCCACATGACCACGCATAGGGACAAAACCATGCGCCATCTCATACCTCTGTTCGCGGTTCTGTTGTCGTCCGTGCAGGCTGGTCCGGTGGTTCTGTGCCGGGATGGCAGAGCACGGGCCGTGATCGTGCTGCCGGAGAAGCCAGCGCCGTGTGTCGAAGTGGCGGCACGGGAGCTGATTGCCCATGTGCGACTGATCACGGGGGTGGAGTTGCCCCAGATACAGGCGGCGGATGGACGGCCTCTGGCGGCCATGGCCAAGGGCCGGGTGCCGATCTTGCTAGGAGACTCGGCCTGGGTCCGGGAACAGGGCATCAAGCCCCGCGAGTTGCCTGCCGAGGGGTTTGTGGTGCGCGTGCGCCAAAATCTGGTGATCGTGGCTGGGCACGACGGCCCGAGCTATGGGCAGAACTACCGGTTCAACACCGATCCAGCGGGGACCTTGTATGGGGTCTACCGGCTGTTGGAGGGCTTGGGGATTCGCTGGGTGTACCCAGGCGCTGGGGGGTGCAGCTACCCCGAGACTCCGGGGGAGCTGTCCGTGCCCGAGGGCGAGGTGCGGGACGCACCGTATTTCGCCTATCGACACACGCAGTATGGGGAGTTCCTGTGGGGACGGCGGACAAGTGCGGGCGGGGACCGGGATGTGTGGTCCACCCGGCACACCAGCAGCACGGACCTGCAGAAGAACCACCGGCAGCCCCATCCCGACTGGTTCCTGCCGAACGCCAACGGCGAACCGGGCGCCCAGGCGGACCTGACGCACCCCGAAGTGGTGCGTACGGTGGCGGAGATGGCCGGGAAGCGCTTTGCGTCCCTGGGGCAGGCCGGGCTGAAGTACTACCTGGTGATCCCCTTGGATGGCCGGGCCCTACCTGCGGATGATGCGCGCTCGCAGTGGGTGACCAAGGCCGTGGTCGCCGTGGCCAACCAGTTGGGGGAGTCCCATCCGGATGGGCGGATCGTGTACTGTGCCTACAATGACTACAAGAAGCCGCCCGCCGAACTGAAGCGCTTGCCGGAGAATGTGGTGGTGCTGATTGCGCAAAGCCGCGCGAGCCTGCTGGATGAGACGAAACGCGAGGAGGCCTACGAATTGGTCCGCGCATGGCAACAGCGCCGACCCAAGGCAATCTACTTCTGCCGCTACAGCGGCGGCCGGCTGGGCATGGTCCCGGCCCTCATTCCCCGCACCATCGCCCGGGATCTGCAGGGACTGAAGCGCCTCTCCGAAACCGGGTTGGCGCCGATTCGAGGCGAGATGAACTTCGTGGGCGTGAAGGCGGGGAGCCCCTTCTCGTGGTGGGAGCACATCAACGAATACGTGACAGCCAAGCTGCTGTGGAATCCCGACCAGGACGTGGCGGCGATCCTGGACGATCTCTGCCAGCACCAGTTTGGGCCCGCCGCCCCGCCCATGCGTCGACTGCTCGATGGCTGCGAGAAGGCGTACGCTGCCGCCGCCGAACGGGACCTCTTCTCCCCCAAGACAATTCGTTCGCTGGAGGCCTTGCTGGCAGAGGCCAAGGAGTTGGCCAAGGATAGCCCGCCACACGCCGCGCGAGTGGCGTTCATCGAGGCGGGATTCGCGCCGTTGCGGCGCATGCGGGCCAAGCAGGAGGATGTCACACCAGCTCCCGAGAACCCGGATGCAGAGCTCATCCTGCGACTTGGCTTCGAGAAGGGCGAGAAACTGCGGGGCACGCTGCGCCAGACGACCTGGGCGGACGGCATCAAGGGGCGCGGGCTACGGCTGGCCGAGCCGGGGGCGTGCGTGCAGCTGGAGCCGATCCCGCTCAGGGACTGCGACTATTCCTACGAGGCGTGGATCAAGCCGGATCGGTGCGTGCAGGGCGACCAATTCCTCTTTGGCCCAGCCATGTGGGAGCGCCAGATGCTGAAGATCGACTATGGGCTTCCTACCAACGACGGGCACAGCGGGCGACTGGTGCTCAAGCATCGACGTTGGGAAGGCGGCAAGAGCATCCGGCTAGTGTCTGCCCCCCAGGAGTTCCGAGTCGGCCAGTGGTACCATGTGGTCGGTACGTTCAGCCGCAAGAACGGCATGGCTCTCTACCTGAACGGCCAACTGGTGGGCCTGAACATGGCCTTGACCGAGCCATCGGACATGGACCTACTCCACATCGGGGCCAGCGGGCAGGGCAGAACCCGCGAGCCCGACGATACCTTCGCGCCATTCCAGGGCGTGCTCGACGAAGTGGGCATCTACCGGCGCGAGTTGAGCCTGCGGGAAGTGCGCCAGCGCTACCTGGAGCTCAGGCCATAGTGTTCTGCCCTATGGGTTGAGTCCCAGGGCTTCCTCACGTCGCCTGGCGGCTTTGAGAGCGCCCTTGCGCAAGTAGATGCGCACGGCCCAGCAAGCGTGAGAAGCATCCCCAAGGCGGGCACGTTGAGGTCCTGCACCTTGATTCCTGGCGCCAGGACAGATTTGCCCGGGGCAGCGGAGTTGTAGGATACACTCACCTTGGCTCCCACGGGGTACTTGATGACAATGTCCCTCGCGCGGGCGACGTTGTTCGACCCGTGGTCGCCGAAGGCCACCCGACCTCCCTTGTGGGACTTGCCGTTAGCCGTGAACTGGCATCTCACCTTGGCACGGCAAAGGGTGGAGCTGGATCCCGGGCCCGCGCTTCTGTACTTCCCCAACTCCCAGGACGTGATCGTGCCCTCGGCTACCGGCCAGGAGGCGCCTGTCAGGGCCGCGAGGACGTTGAGGAGGCCGAGGAGGACCACCACGCACCCCGCGATTATGAACGGCCAGGCGACCAGGCGAGCCGGCAGGGGAATGGCCCTCTTCGGGGCCTGTGCGTTTTGGTCTCCCTTCATGTCTTCTCTCCATTTCCAGAGGGGATGCTGGCGCAAGCTGGGCTTCTCGGTCCGGTCCCACGCACTATACGCTCACACCGGCTGGGAGACCACAGCCCGCCTCTTTACGCCTCCATGTCGAGGGCTTCCTCGCGCCGCTTGGCTGCCCTGCGGGCGGCCTTGGGAAGGAAGATAACCATGGCCAGGCCGACGATGGTGAACACGACGCCAATGCCGGGCAGGATGAGGGCTTGCGTCTTCATTCCCGGTTCCAGAACGGAGTTGCCCGGGGAATCGGGGTCGTGGAACACCTTCACGCTGGTACCCATCGGGTACTTGGCGACGATGCCGCGTGCGTGGGAGGAGTTGCTCGATCCGTAGTCGCCGAAGGCCACCCGCTTGCTCTCGTGCGACTGGCCATCGACGCTGTAGCTGTATCTGATCTTGGCGTGGTATGTCGTCGAGGTCCGGGACCTGCCCTTAGTCGATGTGCTGCGGCTGGTGGACTGTTTCACCTCTGAGGATGTGATTTTTCCTTCGGCCCCTGGCCACGATGTGCTGGCGCGGGCCGACTGAATGCCGCGGAAACCGATGATGAGCATGATGATTCCGGCGATCAGGAATGGCCACGGGAACACATACGTCGCGATGAAGCTGACCTTGCCCGCGCTTTTCACCAGAGTGTTCCTTCTCATCTCGTTCATCTGCATCTGCATTTCGTTGCTCCGAGGGAAGGGGACTGGCCGCAAGTGATGTTCTCTACAGTAGCATCGCGAATGACAGCTCGCGCCTGCTCCGGCAGTCGACACGCTGGGTTGGCGGTGACCCTCGACAGGGGACGGAAGTGGCCCTTTTCACTGCCACGGCCACCCCGCCGAATCTCTGTTCCTCCGGGGTAGCGCCTGCCAGCGCATACCCATGCTCCGTTACGCTGTCCCCCTGGGGAGTTGGGCGGTTTCGCTAGTCGGCTTCCAGGGCTTCTTGTCGCTTCCTGTCGGCCTTGCGAGCGGCTCTGGGCAGGAAGATGAGCACGCCCACGCCGGCGAGGGCAAAGGCCACCCCAAAAGCAGGCAGGAAGAGGGCCTGTATCTTCATCCCCGGTTCCAGGACGGATTCATTTGGGGAACTGGGGTCGTAGAACACGTCCACTTTGGTGCCCAGCGGGTATTTGGCCACGATGCCGCGGGCACGGGAGGGGGTGCTCGATCCGTAGTCGCCAAAGGCCACGCGGTCCCCCACGTGCGACTTACCATCGATGCTGTAGCTATACTTCACGTCGGCGCGGTAGGTAGTGGAGGTCCGGTAGGTCCTTCCGCCCGATGTCCTTCGGTTCGTCGATTTCTTCACTTCCGAAGACGTGATCGCTCCCTCGGACATAGGCCAGGCTGTGCTGGCTCGGGCCGCCCGAACCCCGCGGAAGCCGAAGAAGAGGGTCACGACTCCGATGAGCAGACATGGCCAGGGCAACACGTACATCACCACTGTCCCAAGCCTGCTGGTGGACCGTGTATTCAGTTCCATTCTCATGTCGTTGCTCCGGGGGAAGGGGAGGGAATGGGTGGGGATACGGAAACGAGGACACCATAGTCCAACTGGCAAGACCTTGATACCCCGACCCCGAACGGCTATAGGCTTATGCTGCCGAGAATGCCCACCAGCCCGCATGGAGACGGTTCCCATGGTCCGCATCGCCACACTACTCGCCTTGGCCCTGACCGCAATGCTGCCCGGCGCCCCTTTCCCCGCCGCGCCGACCTTCCAGGACCTGATGGCCCCGGAGTCCTTCCCCAACCCGCAGCGGGGGTTGGTGGTGGCCGAGGCCACCCTCCGCGCCGGGGTCGGGCGGGTGGTGACGACCGGGGCGGAGATCACGATCAAGACCAGCACGGGCGAGATCCTCCTCGCCCAGCGGATTGGGTCACAGCGTCCGTTGGTTCGCTTGCGACTGGGGAAGGCGTTGCAGGGCGGAGAACTGACCCATTCCGGCAAGGGCTTTGCGCGGTTTACCTTCACCAGCCCCAAGCTGACGATCCGCGTGAACGGTGACTCGCTCTTCATGCTCCATGCACAGGAGGCGTTGTCCGTTCCGGTGGAGCGACTGATCCTGCCGGCCTGGCATGCATCGTACCGTTCGAATCATCTGATCGCGGACGAACTGGGTGCGTTTGGTCTCTACTGTTCGCAGCCGGGAATCAGCGACCAATTCGATCCCTATACGCAGACCGTGGCGACCTATCCCCTGCCCGAAAACGAGGTGCTGTGGGTGGGCGTATGCCCCCCAAAGCCCTACGACTGGGAACGGTCCTTCGCGGAGAAGGTCGTCTGGCACTGGACCCGTGGCGACGCCTATCCCAGCGACGACGCGCTGACCGACTGGTCGAAGCATGGCAACGTGGTGCTCCTGCAGTCGGAAGTGAAGTTGTGGAAGGACTGGAACCTGGCCTTTGAGCCTCGCAAGGGACCGGAGGAATTCGCACGGGTCCGGGAGACCGTCCACCGGCTGGGCATGCGCTTCATCGTCTACACCAGCCCCTACTACTTCCTCAAAGGCACGTCCCTGGAATCCCGTGCGTTCAACAGCTTCGAGGGATTCAAGCACTGGCCTCCGGGCACGAGTTCGGGGGAGAACATGGGCTTGTTCCTGGCCGCGATCCGCAAGGTGATGAAGGAGCACAAGCCGGATGGGCTCTACTTCGATGGCCAGTATACCGGCAACCCCGCCGCCCTGTATGCCCTGGCTCGGGAGGCACGGGAGATCGTGGGCGAGAAGGGCATTCTGGAATGGCATTCCACTGGCGCGTTGGGCTCGGGCGGCTGCTATCTGCCGCAGGCGGACGCCTACGTGGATATCATCCTTCGTGGCGAGGGCAAAGGTGCAGACTACGGGGACTTCGACTACCTGCGGTTCTTCGTGTCCGGCTACAACATCAACAACTGCATCGGCGTGCTCTGCAACAATGGCCCCGAAGCGGCCGATCCCGAACTGAGCAAACAGGTCCTGGCAGCCAATGCCCGGTACCACATGCTGGTCAGCCGGTTGCGAAACAAGGAGGTGGCGGCGACAATGGGCGAGCACTACCTGCCTCGGTTGAAGGACGGGCTGCGCCAGGAAGTGGACGCGGGAGTTGCCCGACGGCAACAGGCAGTCGAGGCAAAGGTGGAGGCGTTGACCGCCGAGATCCGCACCTTGGCTGGCGGCGGCGAAGGCCTGCGGCAGATCTGGGGCAGCACATTCCGTGAGTTGCCGACCGGCACGACGCACGTCTCGCCGCAGAACCCGTACCCCTTCCGCATCACGCCGGATGGGCTGCGGGTCAGGGCGAAGGCCAATACCTACGCCTGCTACGAGATTCCCCTGACCGGGCAGGCCAGCGCCCTGGTGGCCAAGATCCGTCAGGGCAGCGAGGGGGGCCAGAGCTGGGGACCCGGCGTGCTTCTTCGCTTCGCAGACAAGTCCTTCATCCGTCTTGGGACTCGCTCGGACGGCAAACTGCAGGCGGACATCAACGGGCGGCAGCTCCACGGGGACACGTATGATCCCACCCAGTGGGTGTGGCTGCGTGCGCGCTGGACGCAGAACTTTGGCGTAGTCGAACGCAGCGCCGATGGCAAGACCTACACCAAGGTGTGGGGATTCGAACACCGGGGAAGGCTCACCGGCAAGACGGCAGCACTCATGGTGGGGAAAGTCCCCTTCGACGGCAAGCCCCGCGACTACCCCGTCCCTGGCAAGGTCGGCGAGAGCGACTTTGGAGAGGCACAGGTGCTGGTTGCGCCGTGATCGTGTCGGCCCACTGGCAGGTGATGGCGCGTTTGCGCGCAAGCGAGGTTCCCAGTGATCCATCAAGACAGCTCCCAACGACATCTTCCCAACCCCGCCGACGGTTCATCCGGAGTCGCCAGACCGCCTCGGTCTGGTGACTCCAGCTCTGCCTTCGGGGAGCCAGACCAGGACGTTCTGACCACCTTCCCCCTGGGACTCGACAGGGCCAGTCTGGAGGTCTCCGTCGGTGAGAATCTCCCCCATTGGACGTGTCGCAGCGCCGTCTACCATGTCACGTTCCGCCTGGCAGATTCGCTGCCGATCGCTGTTCGTGACGCATGGCTTCGGGAACGGGAGGTGATCGTCGCCAAGGCCGGAGAACTCGGTAACGGGCTCTCTGAGGATGAGGAGAAGCGGCTCGACTACCTCTACTCCGAGAAGGTCGGGAAGGCGCTCGACGCGGGGCACGGGGCGTGCTGGCTGGCAAGGCAAGAGGTCGCATCGACCGTTGCCAATGCATTGGCCCACTTCGAAGGTGAGAGGCACACACTCCATGCGTGGTGCATCATGCCCAGCCATGTTCACGTCATCGTGCAACCCCTGGCTGAACACGGACTGTCCGCGATCATCCACTCCTGGAAATCGTTCACCGCTCACGCCGCCAACCGGATCCTGCGGCGACACGGCGACTTCTGGCAGCACGATGCGTACAACCACATCATCCGCTCCGCGAAGGAGTATTGCTTTCAGCTTCGCTATGTCTGGGGGAACCCGGAGCAAGCCGGGCTTCGCAATTGGCCGTGGCGGGAAGTCGCGGCTGCCCCGCCGCCTGGACCGGAGCGCACCGACCTCTGAGTTGGTGTAGCCGGCTCTTCCGAGGTAGCCAGACCGTCCCGGTCTGGTCACTCTGGTGCTGTCGGCCGAGCTCCCTGCTATCCATCCCCGCAGCCCGCAGTTCACCCCGGAACCACGATCCGCGAACCCCCGAAACGATGGGAAGCACGCACGTGCGCCCCCCCTGGCACCCAGGAACGCATCTAGACAACCCCAAGCAGAAGCCCCGCAGGAGTTGCCATAACTCACTGCGGGGC
>JABGQJ010001639.1 GCA_018648945.1 Victivallales bacterium | reverse complement strand
GAACAGGGGCATTTCTTCCTGTTCGCCCGGGGCGAGATCCTGGCTGGCGATCCCGGTTACACCTACAAGAAGGAAACACGCAACCACAACACGATCCTAGTGGACGGCAAGGGGCAGTTGGGCGACGGCGAGATGTGGCCCCATCCCAAGCCAGGCCGCGCGCACATCACCAGCTACACGCACAAGGACGGCGTGACCGTGGTGACCGGCGATGCCACGAGCGCCTACCCGGCGGAGTTGGGTCTGGAGCGGTTCGAGCGAACGGTCGTGCTGGCTGGACCGGAACTGGTGGTGATCTACGACCAACTGGCCGCAAAGGAGCCCCGCACGTTTTCTTGGCTCCTGCACCACTGGGGCGAGACCGAAAGCGAGGCCGATGCCCGCATAGTCAAGGTCAACGATGCCCGGCTCCGCGTCCAGCCGCTGCTGCCCGCTGCCCCGACCGTCAAGGAAGAGACGTACCGGCCCCAGTTCGTCCATCCCAGGCGCAACCTGACCCCCAAGGTCGCCGATATTCACATGATCCAGCTCGACACGCAGCCCGTTCGCACCGCCCAGTTC
>JABGQJ010001638.1 GCA_018648945.1 Victivallales bacterium | reverse complement strand
GTTGAACGGGAAGCCCAAGAGTTGACATGAACAGTCCGAACGCAAGCAGGAACGACGAATCCGCCGCAAATCACGTCCGGGACGAGACCGACGCCTCCTTGGTGGCAAGCACCGATCCGCAGAATGGTCCGTCCCCTTTCGAAACGGTAATATGGTCTTCATGCACAGTCGTGAACGATCGAATAGCAGGATGTGCGTGATTCGCGATCATGCGTGACTTTCGGTTGGCGTGACGCTTGACATGCTTCTACATAGCAGGGAGGCGGGATATCGTAGCCACGGGTGCGAACCCGTGGTCGGGAGCGGCCTCGAACGGAGTCCCCGCAGGGGCCGACATATCCTGCAAGGGCGTGAGCCCCCGCCGTCCCGACCGTGGTTACGGTAATCCACCCCCGACCCCCACCAAGCCCCGCCAGAGGGGTTTTCACCTCGCCGCCTTGACACCGCCGGGGTGCCGAACTAGCATCGCCGGTAGCCTTGGCAGACCGTTTCCCCGGGTAATGGAGATTTTCCCTAGATATACAAGTTGGCCTAAGAAATATGTGGATACGCAAAGGGGTCA
>JABGQJ010001637.1 GCA_018648945.1 Victivallales bacterium | reverse complement strand
CCATGAGTCAAAGCTCTCCAGCCTTCAGCCCATGCTGCCGATTCTGGAAGCTGTGGTTCAGTCGAGCCGTCCGCTCCTCATCATCGCCGAGGACGTGGAAGGCGAGGCCCTGGCCACGCTGGTTGTTAACAAGCTGCGCGGTGGCCTGAAAGTCGCCGCCGTCAAGGCACCGGGTTTTGGGGATCGCCGCAAGGCCATGCTCGAAGACATCGCCATCCTGACCGGCGGACAGCTGGTCAGCGAAGATCTCGGCATCAAGCTTGATAATTTGTCTCTCGATATGCTCGGCACTGCCAAGCGCGTTGTGATCAACAAGGAAGACACCATCGTTATCGACGGCGCTGGCAAGAAAAACGACATTGCTTCGCGTTGCAAACAGATCCGTCAGCAGGTCGAGGACACCTCGTCCGATTACGACAAGGAAAAACTGCAAGAACGTCTGGCCAAGCTGGCCGGTGGTGTTGCCGTGATCAAGGTTGGTGGTGCAACGGAAATCGAAGTCAAAGAACGCAAAGATCGCGTTGATGATGCACTGAACGCCACCCGTGCGGCGGTCGAAGAAG
>JABGQJ010001636.1 GCA_018648945.1 Victivallales bacterium | reverse complement strand
CCCTGGCCGGCTTACCGTCGGCATCAAAAGCAACCACCTTGATCTCACCGGGCGCGTAACGCACGTCATTCCAGATCAACCTGTACTGCTCTGCGATGCTGTTCAGCTGCTTCGATCGTCGTCCCTGCGATTCTCCGTTCACAAAGAGCTCCACTGCGTCATAGCTGGTGTAACAATGGACAGGGATCAACTCCCCTTCCCTGCCCGGCCATGTCCAATGAGGAAGGAGGTGAAGAACCAGTCTATCCGACCACTGTGCCTGATACAGGTAGTAGCGGTCCTTCGGAATCCCACAGAGATCGACGATGCCGAAGTAGGAACTACGACTCGGCCACTCGATCATGTACGGTGTTGGCTCGCCCAGGTAGTCCCAGCCGGTCCACACGAACTCACCCAGTATGTGCGGGTACTGGTCTTGGGCATGAAACTCCACCTCGGGGCTGCATCCCCACTCGGGGCTCGCGAGATCGTAGCTCGACACCTGAAGGTCATCTTTCGCGAGATCCCACTCCTCTTCGGGCGGAAAGTGATACACGCCGCGACTGGAAACACATGAGGCAGTT
>JABGQJ010001635.1 GCA_018648945.1 Victivallales bacterium | reverse complement strand
CTGCGGAGCCAGGAGCTCGCGGTGCAAACCGCCGAGTCCAAACTCGACATCTACCGCCAATACGAATTCGTGAAGGTCTTCCAGAAGACCTGGGCCACACTCCTGACGGCCCGTGAGAAACTGGACCGCGCCAAGGCCGTAGCCCGCTCCCGCCTGGCCCAGTCCGAGGCCAAGCTCAGAAGCCGGGAGGCAAGCTTCCGGCGGTCCGAGAACCGCCTGGAGGACCTGAACAAGGATATCGACAATGCCACGATCGAGGCGACCCAGCCTGGCTTTGTCGTCTACCAGCCGCCCCACCGCTGGCACAACACAGGGCCTCTCCAGGAAGGTAGTGAGATCCGGCGGGGCCAAGCCATCATCCAGCTTCCCGACCTCAGTGGCATGGGGGTCAAAGTCAAGATCCAGGAGGCACAGATCGACCTGATCAAGCCAGAGCAGACGGCCAGCCTGACCATCGATGCCGTACCGGGCGAGACATTCACCGGCAAGGTGACTAAGAAGGCCGTGTTGCCCAGCTCGCAGAGCTCGTGGGCCAACCCCGACCTCAAAGTGTACGAAACCCG
>JABGQJ010001634.1 GCA_018648945.1 Victivallales bacterium | reverse complement strand
CGTAACTTGCATAATACTGGCCTCCATACCGTTGTACGTGGGTATCCACTTGGTATAGGGGTTCTGCCCGGGCCTGCCCTGACGGGCAAGGAATTCGTACGATACGTTGAAGAAGTCGGTCTTGTCGCCGCTGAGGTCCAGACCGTTTGTCATGTCCACGGGGTTGTGGCATTTGATGCAATGCTTATCGAGCACCGGCTGGACGATCCGGGCGTAGCTGAACCCGGTGACGCCCCATTCGGGCTTGTCCAGATCCTGCGGGGCTCGCAACGCAGCGATCGGACGCTTGGAGCTTACCGGCGGCGTGGCGTAGTTTCTATCGGCATGGCAGCCGACGCAGCCCTGGCGTTCTCCGGGCATGAGGTGCGTGAAGCTTCTCATACGCTGTAGAGCCTGGCCGTCTTTGTCCAGGGCCATGAAGTAAATAGGCATCCCGGCGGGAACTTTGAACGACGCCGATCCGTCTGATTCGACTTTCGCATATCCCCAAACTCGCTTGGGCGCGTAAGTTGCTCCGCACGAAACTACGGGGAATTGGAATCCGAACGCGCGTCTGGATGTGTC
>JABGQJ010001633.1 GCA_018648945.1 Victivallales bacterium | reverse complement strand
GACATCGTTGCCACTCAGATCGCTCGCACCGCGCAACACGTCGGCGCGACTGCTCCCCGGTAGCGTCTGAGGTACCTGCTCCCCGAGCAATTCCAGCAACGTGGGCACGAAGTCGATCTGACTGAAGTTTCCCTCGACGCGGCGTTTCCCCTGTGACAACCACGGCGCCCGTATCAGCAGCGGCACGCGGGACGACTCCTCGTAGGGTGAACGCATCTCGACGTGCCCATGGGTGCCCACCATCTCGCCGTGATCGCTGGTGAAGACGACGATCGTGTTGTCGCGCAGCCCCTTGTCGTCGATCGCACCGAGGATGCGACCCACCATGCGATCCACTAAGGAGATGCAACCGTAGTAGTTGGATCGCATCTGACGGGCGCCCTCATCGGTGCGCATGTCGAATCCAGGTCTGTCATCACGCAGGCCGTGGTGGGGGTCACCCGAGTGCACGGCCTGCATCCAGAATTCGGCCCGGATACGATTGAAGAGCGAGTGTCCTTCCGGATAACGACGGAAGGTCTCGTCCACGGGCAGCGTTGCCGGATCGTAGAGATCATTGAAGGG
>JABGQJ010001632.1 GCA_018648945.1 Victivallales bacterium | reverse complement strand
CCGCCGCCGTTGGTTGGGCATGGGGCCGGCTCGGTCCGCCGCTGGCAGACGCCTCCGGCACAGTTGCGGTGTCGCCATGACTGGCCGAAGCTGGGGGCTTAGGCAACGAGGGAGGGGCAACCGGCGGCACCGGCGCCGGGACCTTCTCCGCTCTCTTGGGCAAGCGCTCCAGAGCCATTTTGAGCTTGAGCAGGTTCGTTTCATAGGAGACTCGCGCGCCGCGCGGGAACTGGAAATCGAGCTTCTCGTCCGGGATGGGTCGATTGACGGCAATCTCCGTCACCTTGAACTCTCCCATGCTGTTCTTGCCATCGGGGTTGGAGAAGGCCATCGCATACCGAGAGGGGACCCACAGGCCATCGGCCTCCCTGAAGTCGCTGGCGGAGTACCGCAAGACACGTTTGTGCTTCGTGCTCGCGACCTCGTAAATGATCGGCAGATACCCATGGTCTGGATCGACCGCAATGGTCACTGCTACACGCCCCCCAATGACCGATGATGTCAGGTAGTAGATGCCTTCCTTGCGGACCAGTTTCTGAGCTCCCTTCACATAGGCATCCCAGGA
>JABGQJ010001631.1 GCA_018648945.1 Victivallales bacterium | reverse complement strand
AACGGTTGCTGGACGAGGCGTCGCTCTTCCTTCACCAGATGGTGAGCACGATGCCCGACCAGAAAAGGCAGGTCATCCTGAATTTGCACGACACAGACGCGTTGCTCAAGGACAAGACCGTACTCGTCGTGGATGATGACATGCGGACAACGTTTGCTCTGTCACGCTTCCTCGCTGGACGCGGGATGCATCCTGTGAAGGCGGGAAACGGTCAGCAGGCACTCTCCATTCTCAAGGCCAATGCCGACATTGACCTCGTACTCATGGATATCATGATGCCGGTGATGGACGGGTACGAGACGATGGGGCGGATTCGGGACCAGGAGCAGTTCCGGAAGCTACCCATCATCGCATTGACGGCCAAAGCCATGCCTCAAGACCGGCAGAAATGCATAGATGCCGGCGCGAGTGACTATATGCCGAAACCGGTGGACCAGGAACGGCTGGTCTCGATGATGAGAGTGTGGTTGTATCGATGAGTGAGGGAATGCCGATTGACGATTGGCGATTGCCGAGTGTCGAGTGTCGAGTGGCAAGTGCCGAACGGCTGGAGCGACGTGCGATG
>JABGQJ010001630.1 GCA_018648945.1 Victivallales bacterium | reverse complement strand
TCCTTCGGTGCCGAAGTTGCAGTGCGGGGTGAACAGGCAGTCCACCCCGGCGTCGCGGAAGTGCTTCACGACGTGATCGACATGGGATTGGTCCTTTACCAACCCGTCCTCCAACACCCCCTCCAGGTCCACGAATGGGATCCCCCAGCACGTGAGCTTCTGCTGCAGGAGCGTCTTGAACCGAACGGCATCCTCGTTGCTGAAGACGAATTTGCCGATTGGGCACAGACCCAGGAGAGGACGTTGGTGTGGCATGAGACCGTTCCTTTGGGGCTACTCTCCGAGCTCAGACTGCGCTTCCGCGATGGCTTCTTCAATGATATCCATGCACTTGTCGGCCGTGTCCACATCCATCACGATCGGCGGGCTCATTCGCAGGATGTGCCCTGCCGGGATCCAGGCGAGGCCATTGCGGAACGCGGTTTGGTACACTCGTTTCCCTGCCTCGTCAAAGGGCTCCTTCGTGGCCTTGTCCTTGACCAGCTCCACGCCCATGAGGCATCCTTTGCACCGGACATCCCCGACGATTGGGTAGCGCTCCTTCCAAGCTTCCATCCGGGCCGTG
>JABGQJ010000163.1 GCA_018648945.1 Victivallales bacterium | reverse complement strand
CCCTGCTCGTCCTGCCCATTGCCTTCTTCATCGAGCTTGAGCTGCTGGGCAGCATTCTGCTCTGCTTCTTCGTCTGCTCACTGCCCTTCTACTTGCGGGAGGAAGTGTTCACCAGTTGGAAGTCCATCAAGGACTTCCCCTTCGTCCGCGAGCAGCACACCGGTGCCTACATGGCCCTGGCGGTGATCACGATCTACTCGGCCCGGCGACATCTGGCGCAGGTCTTCCGGAGCGCATTCTGGCCGGAGAAGTCGGAGCTCGACGATCGTGGCGAGGCGTGGAGCTACCGCGTGTCCGTCGCGGTCCTCTGCTTTGGGGTCCTCTTCCTCAGCTTCTGGACCCAGTATGTGGGCGTTGGCTTCTGGGCGGGCTTCGTCTACTTCACCTTCATCCTGCTGTGCGGTTTGAGCACGGCCCGCATCCGCACCGAGTGCGGCACGCCATGGTCGTATCTCACGCCCTACACGCCGCTGATCATCTTCACCGCCTTCGGTGGCACCTATGTATTCGGCATCGGCATGCTCGTCATCATGATCGTGTCGGGCGGCTTCCTATGCTCCGCCTCCTATCTGATGTGCGCCCCGACCCAAGTGGAAATGCTGCAGCTCTCGAAACTGCTGAACGTCCGTCCGCGCTGCGTGTCGCGGGGGTTGATTCTCGGTGCCCTCGGCGGCCTAGTCATGGGTGGCGCCCTCATGCTGTCCATCGGCTACAGCAAGGGGGCAATGAACGTAGAGGGGTATGGTTTCGCGGCTGGCCAGTCATGGCAGATCCGCATCGTCACTCGCGACGTCGCCCGTCACGACCAACTAGCCCAGCGGGCCAAGGACGAGAAGGCCGAGATGGCGGAGGGCAGGAGGAAGAAGGCCAAGGCGAAGGACGCGAAGAAGCCCCCCGGCCACTATGTGCAGCCGGGACCTGCCTGGGCCTTGGGTGGGTCGTTCATAGTGACGATTCTGCTCTTCGTCGCCAAGACCCTGTGGGTCGGGTTCCCCCTCCACCCGGTGGGGTACATCCTGGCGAACACCTACTTCATCAACATGGTCTGGGGGTCGCTGTTTACGGCCTTGCTGATCAAGTTCGTCGCCCTGCGAGCAGGCGGCGTGATGTTTGTCCGCAAGGTGATGACGCCCTTCTTTGTCGGCGTCTTCCTGGGGACCATCAGCTCGTACCTGTTCTGGGACGCGCTGGCCCTAGTCATCAATGCCTTCGGTTACATGGACACCTACCACGTCAACCACGTGTTCTAGAGGCCCGCGCCCCGGCGCGGCCTTACGGAGTTCCCCGACAACGATATGAAAACCCGCTTCACGTCCATTCTCTGGATTCTCTTCGGCCTCGCCGGCATGTTGCTCGTCGGCGTCGTGTTCAACCAGTTGCTGCGCCCCCGCGAGGCCGTACTACCCAACGAATACGCCGAAGTCCCGGACTACGAGGGCATCGCCGCGAAAATCACGGGTACGTACCTGCGTGAGAATCTGGAGACCTACACCAAGCTCGGCAACCGCTTCACCGGCAGTCCGGCCTTCTACGAGACCGAGAAGAAGGTCACCAGCCAGCTAGAGGAACTAGGCTACCGCATCATCGTGCAAGAGCACGAAGTGGTCGTGCCCCAGGAGCACCCCTCCCGCCCTTGCCAATTGCTGGACGAGGAAGGCAAGGATGTCGAAGGCTTCGAGATCTACCCCTACTACCCGAACCGTCTGCGCACCGCCACCACTCCCCCCGAGGGCATCACCGGTACCATCGTGTTCAAAGGCGATCCCGAGGGCGAGGACAAGGTGCCCGCGCTCGACAACGCGATGGGCAATATCATGCTCATGCGAGTGCGCGAGCGCAGTCAGGAATTCGCCAACTTCGGGGCCAAGGCGACCCTCTTCTTCCTCGACGAGGAAGACGACCCAAAGCCGCACTTCTACCGGCGCAAGGACTCCCACGCCTCGATCAACTTCCCCATGTTCTTCATCCGCCCCAAAAAGGACGAGGAAGGCGAGAACGTCGTCCACCCCAAGTCGCTTATCGGCAAGAAACTGACGGTCAAGGCCCGGGTAGACTGGACTCGCGTCAAGGTGCGCAATGTCTTCGCCATCCTCGATCCCGATCCCAATACGGACGGATTGCTCGACGAGTCATTGCTGATCACCGCCTACTACGATGCCTGGAGCCCCATTCCCGGCCTCGCGCCCGGGGCACGGGAACTGCTGGGCTTGCAGGGCCTGATGCAAACCGCCGCGCATCTGGCCGCCTCCGAGAACCGCAACAAGATCCGTCGCAAGGTGATCTTCTCTCTGGTTGCGGGGCGCGGCCAAGCCTCGGCCGGCAGCCGGGCCGTGGCCTCCGCTCTTGGCGGCCGCAAGGAGCCGGAGAAGCTTCTGGAGCGGCTGGACGAGGAGAAGGAGGAGTTCAGCGAGGAGCTTGCGTTGCTCAAGACCATCCGGGAGAAAGTGCCGGACTACTTCGCAAACGTGCGAGGGCGCCCCGACCACGTCGCCTTCTGGGACAATCTGGATGACGCCGAAGTGCTCTTCCGCGAGGAACTCAGCCTAGCCGCCGACGGCGTTGCGAGCAAGGCCGAAGAGGACGCCCTGCAAGCGCGCCTCCAATGGCTGCGCACCGGCTCCAAGAAGGGCGATAAACTGGACCGCTACCTGGCCGTCAACAAGCGCTCGACTGTCTACAGCAGCATGGTCGGGGCCAAGCCGTACGTGCTGGTCTCCGGCTCGGCCCGCGAACGCAAGGGGCGCGAGGCCAAGGGCTACCGGGACTACTTCAAGGAAGGTACCTACTGGGAGCCAGGCGGCCCGACCCACAGCAAGAATGGCAGCGTCCTGCACGCGAAAATGTACGAGGACAACTACGACGCCTTCGCCCGCGAGCGCATGGAGACACTGCTCGCTCAGCTGGACCATCGCATCACCCGCAATGAGTTCTACCTGAAGCAGAACGACCAGGACCGCGCCCTCTTCCACGAGGTCCGCGGCCCCGATGGCAAGCGTCCTTTGCTCGGGGTCGAGGTCAACTTCTCCGACAAGACGAAGCAGTTGGTACTCGCCTCCGGCGGCTACTGGTGGGCGAGCCGCTGCGTCCCGGCCGACCGCGAGATCGAGCTGCAGTTCAAGTACGCCCAGGAGAAGCTCTTCCCCGAGGTGGACGAGACCAATACCTTCAGCAGCCGGGTTGCCCACGGCGATCTCTGGAGTTGCGGCAACTACTGGTCCATCAATCAGTTCCACACCATGCAGTTGACCTTCCGTGGGCACACCAGTTTCGCCCTCGTGACCAGAGGCGACAACCGCGAGTATTCCGCCTGCCCCATGGATACCATCGACGACATCACCTGGGACAACGTGGTGGCACAGGAACGCGTCATCATCGCTGGCCTGGAGCAGCTTGCCTTGGGCGGCGGCAAGCTGATCCCCACCAGCATGCCCACCATGTCCCGCGACTTCAAGGGCCTGACCAACTCCGTGCGCGGCAACAGCCTCGTCCCCAACCATCCCGAACCCAACACGGTGGTGCAGCTTATCCACAATCATCCCGCCTGGTATGGGAAGAGCTGGCGAAGCTACACCATGGGCGGCGGGTACTGGACCGGGCTGACCGAGGTGTACCCGGTCGAGATGAGCGACGAAAGAGGCCGCTACCGCTTCCGCAGTCCCTTCTCCTGGCGCCACTGGCAACTCGACTTCCATGCCGCCCGCTCCAATCTCGAGACTGGTGACATCACCTGGACCCGCGATCTTGGCTACGAGCAGAAATACAAGACGAGGAACCGCCGGGTCTACCAGATCGGCGAGTCGACCCGGATCATCCTGTTCCGCTGCTCGCCGGTGCACATCTTCAAGGCCGAGAACCCGAAGAGCATGAAGCTCTACGATCAGGTCCAGGCCCGCCTCATCCGCGGCTTCTCCAAGCCCAAGCGGTTCTTCTACGAGCAGTTCTACACGGGCGAGTACATCATGTACCTGCAGCCCGATGACCACTTCTTCCCCACCTTCCTCTCCGGCTCCCCGCAGAACCAAAGCCTGCTGAGCATCGCGGGCATCTCGCTGAACGTCAGCCCGGAGGACTTCGCGGCCGTCAGTGTCGACGACGAGGAGATCGAGGGCAGAGGTTTCCTGGCTGCCGACCATGAGTTCATGTACCACCCCGAGGACGATCTGGCCCGCAGCATGGCGATCATCAACCGCCGACGCACGTTGCGCTACGGCGACCACGGTCTGCTTCAGGAGCACACGCTTGCATCGGAGCAGAAGGCCCGGAAGCTGGCTACGGAAGGGGAGGAACTGCGCGAGGGGGGCGAGCACTACAAGGCCTTCAAGGCCATGAAAGACAGCCTGGCCTACTCCACCGCCATCCATCCGGTAATCAAGGACAGCAAGGCCGAAGCGGTCTATGGCATCATTTTCTACCTTCTTCTGTTGATTCCCTTCGCCTTCTTCATGGAGAAACTGGTGCTCGGCAGTAGCGATATCCGCCTCCAGATCGCCTGGGTCGGCGCCATCTTCCTGGCCGTATTCATGGTCCTCCGCCAGTTGCACCCCGCCTTCCTCATCGTGCGCTCCAGCTTCATGATTCTACTCGGCTTCATCACCTTGATGCTGAGCGTCATCGTCACCTTCTTCGTCAGCGCCAAGTTCCGGGCGGCGGTGAGCGAATACCAGAAGGTGATCCACGGCCAGCAGACCACTACCGATGTCACCAAGGCCGGTGCCGCCATGACTGGTTTCCTACTGGGAATCAACAACATGCGCAAACGCAAGGTGCGCACCACACTGACCGCCACCACCCTCGTTCTGATCACCTTTGTGATGATCTGCTTCACGGCAGTCGAGAACGACTACAAAGAGGTCATGTACCCGATCGGCAAGGCCCCCTACACCGGCCTGGAGATCCGCCGCAACACGCTGGCGCATCTGGGCACCCAGTCAACCGTGCTCGTCCAAGCCTTCGAGGAGGACTTCGACGTGGCCGTGCGCCGCTGGGACGTGGGCGGCCTTTGGGGCGACATGCCCGCGAACAAGAAACTGGAGGCCGAAACCTACATCAGCCCGGAAGAGATCGACAACCTGCCCGTGACGTTCACCCGTGCCAGCGGCGACGCGACCCAGCGATGGGTCTCCATCGGCTCCATGGCGATCGGGCCATCCCCGGACTACGAGGTCAAGGACTTCCTGCTCTGCGGCGAGACGTGGTTCGAGACCGAGATCGAGAAGTCCTGTATCCTCTCGGTTGAGGCGGCCGCCGCCTTTGGCATCACCCCGGAGATGGTGCGCGCGGAGGAGAAGCCGACCGTGCTGCTCAAGGGCAAGGAGATGGCCGTCATCAACCTCTTCGACGCCGCCAAGCTGGCCGCCATGAAGAGCAGCAAGGACGAACTGATTACCCCCATCGATCTTGCCATCGAGAACCCGCTCAAGACCGAGGAGAAGGCGGAACTCAGACGCCGCAAACGCAAGGCCGCCGAAGAGGAGCGGGACCTGACCGAGGAAGAGAAGAAGCTGCCCGAGCGCGAGCCCACCCGCCTCAATGTCGCCAAACTCGTTCTCTTCCCAAAGCAGCGCCAGCCAAAGCCCGAAGGCATCCGCGTCCACTTCAAGGGGAAGCTCCGCGTCAACGAGAAGGAGCCCATCAGCTTCGACAAGATGTTCATCACCAAGGTCGCGCCCGACCCCGAAGACACGACCCACGAGCACTACTGGTTCCGCAACGACGATGGCGACACCTGCTTCATTCCAGCCCGCATGGCCGCAGAAATGCAGATCACCCCGGAGAAGGTGGAAACCAGCGATGTGCGCATTCAGGTTCAGGGCACCGTGCTCAGCGTGAAGGGCATCTACGAAAGCAACCGCTTCGAGAACATCCGCGACCTGGATGGCGAGACCCTCGCGCCATACGATGTGGAGTCCATCATCGGGCGGCCCCGAGAGGACGAGGCCGAGGAAGACGAAATGCCGGAGATGATGAAGAGGCTCACCGGCGACGACATCATCATCTGCAACGACCACTCCCGCACGCACGGCTGGCACGTCGCCTCCATCGCCATCGACCTCACCAAAGCCGGTTCTCACAAGGAAGTGCGCACCATCCTCGACCGCTACCTTGAGAAGACGGGCATGAAGGCGTTCTACGGCATTGGCGACACGGCCTACTTCGGGGCGAAATTCCGCAGATCCAAGGGGTCGAACTACCTTGAACTGCTGATTCCCCTGCTCATCGCCTCCCTCACCGTGCTGAACACGATGCGGGGCAGCGTCTACGAGCGCAAGGACGAGATCTACGTCTACAATGCGGTCGGACTGAATCCCTTCCACGTCTTCTTCCTATTCATCGCGGAGGCTTGCGTGTACGCCGTAGTTGGGGCTCTGGGAGGCTACTTGGTGGCTAACGGCGCCGGCAAGATCGTGGCCTTGTTCGGATGGGGGGCCGATGCGGGCCTGACGATCAACTACTCCTCGATCTATGCGGTGCTCTACTCCGTGGTCATCATGATCGCCGTCCTCGTCTCCACTTGGTTCCCAGCCCGGGCCGCCGCCCGGCTCGCCGCTCCGGCGGAGGAGATGAAGTGGCGCGTGCCCCAACCGACGGATGGCGTGATCAGCTTCGATCTGCCATTCACCTTCAGCGTCCGCGACCGGGTGGCCATCGTCGCCTACTTCATGGGCTGGTTCGATGAATTCGGCGAGGGATCCTCGGCCAAGTTCTACTGCGCCCCACCAACCTGTTCTCTGGAACGATTCGGCGACGAGGTCGCTTCCACCCTGCGCAGCACCACCTGGCTGCGGCCCTACGACCTGGGGGTCAGCCAGGAGATGGCCATTCAGCTGAGCGAGGACCGCAAGACCGGCCAGACGATGGCTCACCTGACTCTGACCCACCTGTCCGGCGGGGCCTCGGCCTGGATTCGGACCAACTATCTCTTCCTCAAGGTCCTGCGCAAGCATTTCCTCGACTGGCGCGTAGTCCCCGAGATCGAGAAACTGCAGTTCCTGCAGAAAGCCCGCGAGCTCCTGGGTGCCCCTGCTGATCTCCTTGCCGAGGAAGAGGAGCGAATTCAGGCCCAGATCGAGGCCATTAAGGCTAGTGAAATGGACGAGGAGGACGAAGACGAGTCCACCGAGACCGCCCCCGCGGAGAACCAAGCACAGTGACTGCCCGCGCACGCAAAGCACACCATGACGCCGAACTGGAACTCTACCGGGGAATCCTCGACGAGCCGACCGAGTACAAGGACGCGTTCACCTGGACGACCGTCCTCGGAGCCATCTTCTGCGGCACCCTGATGCTGCCGGGCGCCATCTACCTCGGACTGATCACGGGCGGCGGTATGGGCGCCGCGCCGTGGGTCACGCTGATCATCTTCTCCGAGGTGAGCCGTCGGGCCATGAAGAGCCTCAACCGCCAGGAGGTAGTCCTGCTGCTGACCGTCGCGGGGGCCATGATGGCCGCGCAAACCGGCGTCTTTGGTGGCTTCGTGTATCGGGCCTTCGTCGTGCGCAGCGATCCGGTAATGTCTGCCGGCCTGGCTGGCCAGTTCCCCGATTGGTGGGCCCCGGCGGCCGACTCCGCCGCCATCACGGAGCGCAGCTTCCTGCACATAGACTGGCTCAAGCCCTTCCTGATCTTCGGCCTGACCACATGGGTACTCAGCTTCATCAAGCGCTACACGCTAGGCTATGCGCTGTTCCGCCTGACGTCCGACTTCGAGCGCCTGCCGTTTCCCTTCGCCCCCATCGCCGCCCAGGGTGCCATGGCCATCGCCGAGGCCGGCGACAAGAAGAACGCCTGGAAATGGCGTGCCTTCTCCTCGGGCACCATGATCGGGCTTGGGTTCGGCATCTTCTACGTCGGCTTGCCAGTCATCAGCGGCGCCTTCCTGGCCAAGCCCATGATGCTGTTCCCCATCCCGTGGTACGACATGACCACGGTGACCGAAGGCATCCTTCCGGCCGTTCCCACCGGTATCACCTGGCATCTCTCGCTGGTCATCACCGGCATGATCATTCCCTGGCGCGCCATCCAGGGCACCGGCTTGGCCATCCTGTTGACCTTCGTCCTAAACCCGATTCTGGTCAAGACTGGCGTGCTCACCACCTGGCAGCCCGGCATGGGAACCATCGATACAGGCATCGCCAACCGCATCGATTTCTACTTCAGCTTCGGCATCGGCTGCGCCATGGGCATCGCCATCATCAGTCTCTGCCAGACGGGCCGGGCCATGTACCAGAACATCCGTGAGAAACGCCAGGCTCGGAAGGATCTGGTCGGGGACAGCCATGACCCATGGACCATTCCCGTCGGCCGCGGCGACTGGTCGCTCAAGCTTTGCGCCATCGGCTACTTCGCCGCCGGCACGGGCATGTGCGTGCTCTGCAAGTACCTCGTGCCCGACTTCCCGGTCAAATTCCTCGTCTTCTTCGCGTTCATCTTCACCCCCGTTCTCTCCTACCTCAACGCCCGCATGATCGCTGTCAACGGGCAACACGTGGACATTCCCTTCATCAAGGAGGGGGCGATCCTCCTCTCTGGCACCAAGGGGCTGAACGTCTGGCTGGCGCCCTTCCCGGAAGAGAACTTCGGCAACCAGGCGGCCAGCTTCCGGGTGAAGGAACTCACCGGCACGAAGTTCACCAGCCTCGTCAAGCTGGACCTCTTCCGGATGCCGTTGACCATCCTCCTCGGCTTCATCTTCTGGAGTTTCATCTGGCACTCGAACGAGATCCCGTCCGCCACCTTCCCGTGGACGGAGATCATGTGGGACCAGCGGATCAAGAACTCGCTCATCATGTGGTCGGCCACCACGGGTGACGGGTTGGTCGAGACCATGTTCGACAAGGCGTTCAAGCCCTGGTTTTTGGCCATTGGCACCTCCGCCACCTGTATCATGTTCTTCGTCCTCCGGAGCTTCGGTGCGCCGATCATGTTCGTCTACGGCTTTGTTCGCGGCATCGGCCGTGGCTGCCACGTCTTCGTGCTCGAGATCATCGGGGCGCTCGTCGCTCGTCTCTACCTGAACAAGAAGTATGGGCGAGAGCGCATGCTGAGGGTCCTCCCGGTGATCATGGCCGGATATCTCGTGGGAGAGGGGCTGGTGGGCATGGCCTGCGTAGCTGTCACCCTCATCTCCAAAGCCATCTCCGGATTGCCCCTGTAAACCGACCCCCGATCGTCTGCCCACAGCGGAAACGACTAGCGACTATGAGTGACGCCACCCAAAAACGACCCACCGGCGGAGGAGTCCAGGAACAGGTCATCCTGCCCTGGCCCGTGGCCATCCGGATTACCCTGCGCGGCCTGAAGATCCGACTGGGACGCTCGCTGATCACCATGTCCGGCGTGGTCCTTGGCATCGCCTTCCTGATGAGCGTTCTCACCGGCGAGGCCCTGCGCGGCGGGTTGGCCGACGAACGGCGGACCAAGACCGAGGTCGGCCGGTTGCTGAAGCTTGTCGAAGAGGAGATCGGCACCTTCGAGAATCGCCAACTGGCCATCCTGGTCACCGGTCCAGTCAAGGACGAACACCAGCGACGCTTGCTCGGACGGATGGAGGAGATAGCCGAGGACGGCGCGCTCCGGATCCTCCATTGCCAGACGGACGCAATGGAGACCGCCAGCAAGGCTTTGCCTGCTGGGATCGGTGGCGCCGCCTTCTCTGCCGCCACCTCGGTTGATGGAGCATTCGAGGGAGCCCATGTCGCCATTCTTCTGCACGAGGATCTGCCGGAGATCCCATCCGCAGAGCTCAAGCGTCTGCTCGGGATCATGCAGCAACCAGTCCTCCTGGACTACCAGTTCGGGCGCTACGCCGAGGAAGACCTGCGCGAACTGAACCCGAAGGCGCTCTACACCTCGCTCCACTACCAGAAGACGAAGGAGCAGAAACTCAAAGAGGCCAAGCAGGCCAAGCAGGCCCAGGCCCGCCAGATCTGGATCACCATCGTCTCCATGCTGGTGACGGTGATCGGCATCGCCAATGCCATGCTGATGAGCGTCACCGAGCGGTTCCGGGAGATCGGCACCATGAAATGCCTTGGCGCGCTCTCCGGATTCGTGGTCAAGCTCTTCCTGATCGAGAGCTTCATCATCGGCGCGCTGGGCGCGATCGTCGGCACGATCCTCGGCTTCCTGGTCCCATTCTCTGCCTACATGGCGAGTTCCGGCATCGGCCTGCTGTTCGCCAGCACGCCGTTTCTTGAACTCCTGTTTGCGGGCGTGGCCTCCATGCTTGCGGGCACGATCCTGGCCATCATCGCCGCGATCTATCCAGCCCGGGTGGCAGCGAAAATGGTGCCTGCGGACGCCCTGCGGACCAACGTGTAGTACCCATGTCCGTTCCCCACTTCCTCCTCTTCCCGCTGGTTGGTGCCATTATCGGTGCCTTGACCAACCACCTGGCGATCCGCATGCTCTTCCGCCCCTTTGTGCCGTGGTCGGTCCTCGGCATGCGGGTGCCGTTCACTCCCGGCGTCATCCCGCGCCAGCGGGAGAAGCTGGCCACCAAGATCGCCCAGACCTTCGAAAAGCACCTCATCTCCGGCAAGCACCTGCACGAGCTCATCACCGGTCCCCGCATGGCCCAGCTGCTCAACGAGAAGGTGGATGGCTTCATCGGCTCCCTCGGTGTCCTGGGCGGCATGGTCAAGGGACTGAAGCCGACCATCGTCCAACACCTCGGCAAGGCCCTGGAAGAGGTCGCCAGCCGCGCGCTGGAAAGCGGCGGCCCACTTGATGTCGGCAAGCTGATCGAGGACCGCGTGAACGAGATGGACCTCCGCGAACTGGAACGGATGATCCTCCAAGTCACCAAGACCCAGCTCCAACACATCACCGTGTTCGGAGGCATCCTCGGCGCCCTGATCGGCGTGGTCCAGGCCTGCCTCGCCATGGCCATCTGAGGTCAATCCAGCCGCGCCCGATTGACACCCAGCGCTTCCGCCGTCATGGTGCCAGCGGTTCCGTTCTGGATGCCGATCACTGCCACTGCCTGGAGAGGTCCCATGGACGCCTATCCCTTTGCCCCCGTCACCTTCTACCTCGCCCCGAATGGCAACGACGCCTGGAGCGGGCGTCTCGCCGAAGCGAACGCCGAAGCGACCGATGGTCCTCTGGCCAGCATCCCTGGCGCCCTCGCCAAGGTCCGCGCCATGCGCGACCGGCCCCGCAATCCCGAAGTGGTGGATGTGGTGGGGGCCATGCACGGCCCGGTGGTTGTCTATCTGCGTGGCGGGCGCTACCCCATCGCCGCACCGATCACCATCACGCCAGCCGACTGCGCGCCAATCACCTTCGCCGCCTATCCCGACGAGACCCCAATTCTCGATGGCGGCGTGCGCATCGAGGATTGGGAAACGACCCAGATCAACGGGCAGGCCGCCTGGGTCGCCGACCTGCCCACAGTCCGCTCCGGCGAGTGGAATTTCCGCCAGCTTTTCGTGGACGGCGAACGCCGCTCCCGACCACGCCTGCCCAAACAGGGGCTGTTCCGGATGGAATCCGTGCCCGGCATGCCCCTTCCCGCTGGCTGGGGTGGCGGCGGCTACACCAAGTTCGTGGCAGCGCCCGGCGATGCGCGAGAATTCTGCAATCTCGGTGAAGTGGAGGCGGTCTACCTCCATTTCTGGATCGAGGAGCGCTCCAACATCGCGGCCTACGATCCCAAATCCCGCCTGGTCACCATGACCCGCAAGAGCCGCAGCAACCTGGTCGGCTCCCACGGCAGCCAGCTTGCCGACTACTACTTCGACAATGTCTTCGAGGCCCTCGACACCCCCGGCGAATGGTACCTGGACCGCGCGGCGGGCAAGCTCTACTACCTGCCTCTGCCCGGCGAAACGCCTGAGAACACCGAGGTATTCGCGCCCCGCGTCCTGCAACTCCTCCGCCTGGTCGGCGATCCGGACGAGGAGAAGCTGGTGGAGTACCTCGGTTTCCGGGGCATCACCTTCCAACACACCGACTGGCGACATCCCGGCGAGGGGGCAGACGCATCCCTTGACCCGCTGCTCGGCGATGGCAAGGCCAGCGGGGCCTCAATTAACAACTTCAATCGGGGCGACTACGCGGCCTCCGGCCAAGCCGCCTCCGATGTGCCCGGCGTGATCAGCGTCACCGGCGCGCGCGATTGCCTCTTCGAGGATTGCGAGATCCGCAACGCCGGCTGGTACGGGATGTTTCTCTCTTCCGGTTGCCGAGGCATCCGGATCGTGGGCAATCGATTCTACGACCTCGGCGCTGGCGGCATCAAGCTCAACGGCGCCACCCCCGTCGGTCCCAAGACCAATCGCACCGGCTGGAACCGAGTCACCGACAACGAGATCCGCGGGGCAGGCCGTGTCTTCCACAGCGGCGTCGGCATCCTGATCATGAACTCGGCGGGGAATATCGTTTCCCACAACCACATCCACGACCTCTTCTACAGCGGCATCTCCGTGGGTTGGGTCTGGGGCTACAAGGACAGTTCCACCTACGCCAACCTAATCGAGAAGAACCACATCCACCACCTCGGTCAGGGGTTGCTCAGCGACATGGGCGGCGTCTACCTGCTTGGCATCCAGCCCGGCACCATCGTGCGCGGCAATCTCATCCACGATGTGGAGAAGGCCCACTACGGCGGCTGGGCGCTCTATACCGACGAGGGTTCCAGCCACATCGTGCTGGAGAACAACATCTGCTACAGCACCAACGGCGACGTCTTCCACCAGCATT
>JABGQJ010001629.1 GCA_018648945.1 Victivallales bacterium | reverse complement strand
GTTCTTGATGTAGTCCCAGACGCCGTGCATGTAGCCCATCAGCTTGTGCCGATTGACCTCCTGGTCGGCAATGATATCGTGGTCGCTGCCCAACTCGATCCACCAGATGCCGTCCACGTAAGCGCCGATCTTGCGCATGGGGTGCGATTTTTCGGCCTCGTATTCAAGGGCGAAGGATGGCGGCTGATAGCGCATGGGGCGGCCCATGTCCTTTGAGGTCATCACCAGCGATGCGCCCTGGTGCCAGCCGTCTGCCTTTTCGGGAGCATAACTCTCACCGAACTCCGAGGCGGCCTCGCGCCCGGTTCGGTACAGCGCGCCGGTCGTTGCCGCCAGCAGCCCGTCGCCGGAGCAGTCGATGAACTGCCTGGCCCTGATCGTGTATTCGACTTCGGTCGTCGCCTGCCAGCAGCGGGCGGAAACTATCGTGGCGCCGTCCATCTCGGAGTCGATCGTCTGGGTGTTGAGCAGCAGCTCAAGGTTGGATTCGCGCACCACAAAATCGTATAACACGTGATCCCAGACCGTCCAGGATTCCTGGGGATTGTCGAATCGATTATGGAGCA
>JABGQJ010001628.1 GCA_018648945.1 Victivallales bacterium | reverse complement strand
CGATTCGGCGTGGCACGCGCTGCCGGCGCCCACCACCACGTCCTCTTCGGCGAGCAGGCGCATCAGCACGGCCGCCTCGTATCCCGGCAGCGACAGAGCAACGATGTGTGGCACGGCATGGTCCGGGGAGACGACGCAGATGCGGAGGCCGGGGATCGACATGACCCCCTCGCGAATCTGTGCTGCCAGGAGCCGGCAGTGCGTCGCATGCTCCTCCTGTTCCCGGATCGCGAGCTCTGCCGCCGAAGCGAATTCCAGCGCCCCAACCACATCCACCGTGCCAGCGCGGACCCCGCGCTGTTGCCCCCCGCCAACAAGCAGGGGTTGCAGGGCCACGCCCCGACGCACAAGCAGAGCCCCGACACTGCGGGGGCCCCCGATCTTGCGGGCCGACAGGGCGACCAGGTCCAGGCGGGCCTCCCGCCAGGGGATGGGGATCTTGCCGACGGCCTGCACGGCGTCCACGGCGAGCAGAGCTTGGGAACCGCCATCGGCCATGGCCCGACGCAGGCGAGGGAGGTCGGCAACCGCCCCGGTCTCGTTGTTCACCTGACAGACCGCGACCAG
>JABGQJ010001627.1 GCA_018648945.1 Victivallales bacterium | reverse complement strand
CCGGGAGCGGTTGCCGCCAGCGTCTGGCGTGCCCCGGAATGAGGCGAAACTCAAGCAATTCGCTCCTGCGAGGCGGCTGCGTCAACGTGGGAGGCGGTGCCACCCGCCGATTGCTTCGTTTCTGGCCTGGGGACAAAGATCGGGGCGTGGCAGCCCCTCCCACCTTGAAGGGCTACTAAGTTTCGCCTCATCCGGATGCCCCGGGGACTCTTCTCACTTGTCCCGTGCCTGCGGTCGCCCGAAGCGGATGGCGTAGAGGTCGGCGTCTTTGAGCTCGAAACGGATCTGGATTGGCGTTCCGGCCAGGTGTCTCAGCTCAGTGATTGTGTTCCAGGCTACGGGGCGTTCGATGTGGTCGCCGTAGATTTCGTCGCAGTCTTCCATGGTATAGCCGGGCAGGGCGTTGCCTTCCGAATCGATGATCTCGCAGCGGATGCTCCCTGCGGCCGAGGTGGCGTAGTTGAGCAGCAACTGGCAGTCGCCGGGGCGCGTTGATCCCCAGATCGGGAGGGCTGCGTCCGCGGCCCCGTCGCCAGTGAGTCGGTCGGTGAGATTCGTCAGGTCCGG
>JABGQJ010001626.1 GCA_018648945.1 Victivallales bacterium | reverse complement strand
TGTTTGCCTTCCGCAAGGCCCTCGATATCCATGCCGACGTCATTGAGTTCGACGTCCACCTGACCCGCGACGGACACCCCGTGTCCGAGGTGGACCCCAAGTCAAGGACCAATGGGACACGATATTGAGGTTGAGTGGCTCTTCTGTCTTGAGGCCTGGAAGGGCCTTTTCCACGCGGCCGCCGCCGACCGCCGCTCTACTCTAGCCGATGGTCCGAAATTCGGGGTCCACCATACTAGAACATCCCTGGCCTGTTGACAGTCCATTGCGGCGCAACGCTATTCCGCAAAGCTCAGCGGCAGGCGATTCGCCTGCAGGTCGGCGATGATCTTCTCCAGATCCTGGCGCCCGCGACGGCTGCGGAAGTTGACTCTGCCTTTGCCGAGACCTCCCGGCTCCGTCGATCCGCCGCCGGCCTCATGTACGGAGCGCTCAAACGTTGTCTCGATGGTGTTGTGCAGCGCGACCAGGTTCTTCAGACGGTCGATCAGTCCAGCTGGCGGAGTGGCGTCCACCTGCGGGACGGGCTTCAGATCGGAGATGATCAGGTTGTCCCATTCCGTTGCTG
>JABGQJ010001625.1 GCA_018648945.1 Victivallales bacterium | reverse complement strand
ATTCTGGCACGCGACTGTGGCTATGATGCGTGCTTGTTGAGTCTGGCGGCCCTGGGCGAGGCGAGCGACGATGAATTGATCGCCCATTGCACGGCCGTGGCTGCCGAAATCCCCGTCGTCGGATTCTACCTGCAGCCGGCAGTCGGTGGACGCTTTCTGGGGTTCGACTTCTGGCGGCGGTTCGCGGCGATTCCCGACGTGGTGGCCATCAAGATGGCCCCCTTCAATCGCTACCAGACCCTCGACGTATTGCGTGGCGTGGCCGCCTCTGGTCGGGCGGATGAAGTGGCACTCTACACGGGCAACGACGACAACATTGTCCTCGATCTGCTCACCGTCCATCGCGTAGCCGGCGCCGATGGTGAGCCAGTCGATCTGCGGATCACCGGCGGCCTGCTCGGCCATTGGGCGGTGTGGACGCAGAAGGCGGTTGAATTACTGGCCATCTGCCACGATCTGGCAGATGGTGAGCAGGTGCCGGCACACATGCTGACGCGAGCCATTGAGGTCACGGACAGCAATGCGGCATTCTTCGATGCGGAGAATGGTTTTGCCGGGTGTATCGCCG
>JABGQJ010001624.1 GCA_018648945.1 Victivallales bacterium | reverse complement strand
CTCACCGAGGACGGCGTGATCTACGGCGCGAAGACCACGCTCGTGGCCGCCGGGCCCTCGGAGTTCGGCATCCAACTCGAGCCCGAGTTCGTGCGCGCAAACAAGACCGGGGCCCTGGCCTGGTGCGACCAAGTCGCGAACCGCTTCCCGTTGGGCGAAGAGGCGTTCCCCACCGTGAACGTGGGGCGGCGTGTTCTCTTCGAGACCCCAACGGCTGCCATCGACATCCAAGCCTCGCATACCCAGCTACAGGACCGGCGCGCCAGAGGCAACGGTCTCTACCTAGTCCGTGTGCTGAGCACCAGTGGCAAGGCTCCCCGCGAGGCGGAAATGAACTTCACCATCACCCACCGCCCCATCCCTGCGGACCAGATGCCGGGGCGCGCCCTCTACCTCGCGCAGATTCCGCGCACGGAGCGGGAAGTCACGCTGAGCAATCACGACTTCGCTGACGGGCTCAACTCCTGGAGTCCGGGCGAGCTAGCCAGCGCCACCCCCGATGGCCACGAGGGCACGCCTGGACTGAAGATCGAGGCGAAGACAGCTCCCGACACAACCGGCCCAGTCT
>JABGQJ010001623.1 GCA_018648945.1 Victivallales bacterium | reverse complement strand
CTCCTCGAACCTCTTCGATAGGAAGGAATGGCGGCCGGACCTGGCGGAACTGGCACCCTCCCTGCGCGAAATCAGGGCTTGCTTCGTCACGCTTCACATCGACGGCGAACTGCGCGGCTGCATCGGGGAGATGGAAGGACGCGTGGCCCTGGCCGAGAGCATTGTGAACAATGCCCGCAATGCCGCGTTCACGGACTGGCGCTTCCAGCCACTGACGGCTCCCGAGTTCGAGAAGATCCATATCGAGATCTCGGTGCTCTCGCCGCTTCGGCAGATCGATGACCTTGCCGACTTCGTGATCGGCACCCACGGCATCCGGCTGGAGAAGGGGCGCCATGCCGCAGTCTTCCTGCCGCAAGTGGCCCCGGAGCAGGGCTGGGACCAGCGCACCACCCTCGAACACCTCTGCCGCAAGGCCGGCATGAAGGCCGATGCCTGGCAACGTGGCACGACCTTCAAGGTCTTCACCGCCCAGGTCTTCGGCGAAGAACACTGAGCTGGGGCGCGAGGCCAGCCCCGAACCCCGCCGGGGAGACGCGTCTCCCCGGACCCCTCGTGAATGCCTTACG
>JABGQJ010001622.1 GCA_018648945.1 Victivallales bacterium | reverse complement strand
GGAACCGTGCGCCATGTGTGCCGGTGCCATCGTCCTTTGCCGAATTCAGAGGCTCGTATTCGGGGCGTACGACCCCAAGGCCGGAGCGTGCGGCACGTTGCGCAATGTGGTCCAGGATCCGCGGCTCAATCATACCTGTCAGGTCATCGGCGGGGGGCTGCACAGCGAATGTGCCGACCTGTTGCAGAGCTTCTTTGGCGGCTTAAGGGATCGGCGATCGAAGTAGTGGAGAGGTGCCAGAGTGGTCGATCGGGGCGGTCTCGAAAACCGTTGTGGCTGCAAGGTCACCGTGGGTTCGAATCCCACCCTCTCCGCCATTCACCTTCTTTCCGGTTAAGTCTTCCGGTTTGAGGTGGAGAGGTGACCGAGTGGTCGAAGGTGCACGACTGGAAATCGTGTGTAGCGTTTATAGCGCTACCGTGGGTTCGAATCCCACTCTCTCCGCCATGCAGTGTGGGGCAGTAGCTCAGTTGGGAGAGCGCTAGGTTCGCAATCTGGAGGTCGTGGGTTCGATCCCCATCTGCTCCACCA
This sequence comes from Victivallales bacterium, assembly GCA_018648945.1. The sequence goes on along the minus strand of JABGQJ010001622.1, from coordinate 38 downwards.
TTTTTTTTCGCAGGAGCCCGTCGGTGAATGGCCCGGAG
>JABGQJ010001621.1 GCA_018648945.1 Victivallales bacterium | reverse complement strand
ACCGTCGGCCAATACTCCCAGCGCCGGGCCGACTACCAAGTCTTCGGCGCCCTGCGCGACCTCCGCATCTACCGCCGCGCCCTGCCAGCGGACGAAGTGCGCCAGATCCAGGGCCAATTGGGGAACTGAGGAACCGCCAAGGCGCCAAGGACGCCAAGGAATGCGGGGATCCGGAAGGGATGGCGATTCGGAGGCCACTCCCCAGGCCGGGAACGTCAAACGATCGACGTCCCTACGCAACGCCAGCGCTCTCTTTCGTTCCCCCTTCCTCCCCCCTTGGCGCCCTTGGCATCTTGGCGGTTCACTTCCCTCTCTGCTCACACCGTGCCGCAGGATTGGGCATACTCCTGGAAGAGCCGGAGGTAGAGCCGGTAGTCTTCGAGGGAGACACCGGGAGGCGTCTGGTGATCGACGCTGATGATGAAGCCGCCCTGGCGGGCGACGGGCATCAGGCGCTCGAATTCCGCGCGCAAGGCGGCTTCGCCGTGGTGCATGATCATCTTGTCGAAGTGGCCGATGAAACGCATCCGGGGATGGCGGTCCCGGATGACGGCGAGATCCACGCCGCT
>JABGQJ010001620.1 GCA_018648945.1 Victivallales bacterium | reverse complement strand
CGGGGATGAACGCGTGGCCTTGGAGAGGCTGAACTCATTCTGCCCCCTAGCCGTGGTGAAGCTGGGGCCAAGGGGTGCCCTCATAGGGACAGATGCGGGTGTCGTTGAGGTCGAAGCTCGGAAAGCGACCTCTATCGACACGACCGGGGCCGGAGACCTTTGGGCAGCCGGCTTCCTGGCCGTCCTCCTCCGCTCAAACGATCCCGCCCAAGCCGGCACCGCCGGGGCGATCCTCGGCGCTGTAGCCGTGGAACAGATTGGTGCGGTGATACCAGAAGACAGTTGGCCGGACATCCGGAAAGAGATTGCCGACCTGAGTGCATAGGAAGAAAAGCATGACACAGAAGACGGAAAACTACTGGATTGCCGACTTGAGTCTGGCAGACTTCGGGCGGAAAGAACTCGACATCGCCGAGAAGGAGATGCCGGGATTGGTGGCGTTGCGAGACAAGTTCGGCACCGAAAAGCCCCTGAGCGGTGCGCGCATCAGCGGCAGCCTCCACATGACCATTCAGACAGCCGTGCTCATCGAGACGCTGGTCGAGCTCGGCGCCGATGTTCGCTGGGCC
>JABGQJ010000162.1 GCA_018648945.1 Victivallales bacterium | reverse complement strand
ATCGGGGAAGGTCATTGCGGTGGCTGCAAAGGGGGATGTCGAGAGCCAAGTCATCGTCCGGCAGAAGGGCGAGGCAGAGCAGTCGGTACTGCACTGTCGGCCTTTGCCGGGCAGGCGGGTGATCGGGCGCTATGCTCTGGCGACTAGCCAGCCCAGTCGGCTGTACCTTGTTCTGGCCCCAGAGACCGATCCCTCCGACGGCGCTCGGCTCAGCATCAGCGCCGACAAACAGCCACTGCTGACCGACTGGTCGCCGGTACCAGGGGTGGCAAGAGGTCTGGTTCTTGATATCCCAGCGGGCGCAACCGACCTGTCCCTTGCGGTCTCTGCCCCGGCTGAGGCCGGACCGGACCGGGGAGTCTCCATTCAGAGCGCGTGTGTGGTTGGCTTGCCGCCCACACTGGCCGAGCTGCTTCCTGACGCCCCCGCTTCCCCGTCCGTCGCGTTCGACGGGTTCTCCTATGGCCCCCGCTGCCTCTCGGTGAACACAGCCGAAGCCAAGGGGAAGCACATTCTCCGCTTTCCCCTGCCGGCTGCCCTGCCCGCAGGCGCAGATTTGCGCGCCGTCGTGGCCCTGGCGGCAGGCACGCCCAATGGCGCCAAAGCGCGTGTGTCCCTCGATTTCGAGGCCGATGGGAAGACCGTTCCCGGTGTCCGTCGCATGTCGCTTCACATGAGGAAGCCTGGGGCACGCTCCCACCTGCCCCTGGTCGTGGAGACCACTGTCCCGAGCGCTGTTCGTGTGGCCGGAAAGGCAGAGGTGGTTCTCACCGTCGAACAGTCGGGGGGCACCCCCTCAGTGGTTCTGATCCCGTGTCTGAGAGTCACTGGCGACTGATCTCCGGTTGGGCACTTGGTCGCTGTGAAGCCGAGGATGCTTAGGTCCTTCTGGCTGTGTCTGCTCCGGCTTCTCTCCTCCGTTGTGCGACCCGTTCTGCCATGTGGCGGTAGAAGCCCGGTTCGTCAAACTGCAGGTCGCAGCTCGGGTCCAGCTTGTGGCGCTTCACCTCGGCGAGTTGCTTCTCCCACGCCTGCGCTATCCAGGGGTACCGATCCAGGGCCTCATGTACCAGAGCCAATACTCGTTTGACGGTGCCCCGAGGGTCGTGGAGGATCCTGGGATTCGCAAGTGGGTACCAGTTCACTGCTCTCTCGGGTGGGAACTCGGTGGGTAGGGTGGACTCCAGGCGCCAGCCGATGTCGATCTTGATCCCATCGAGATATCCCATGATCCGCATCCGCCCCCGGTTTTCAGCCGTGATGTGGGTGGTGAAATGGGGTGGCTCAGCCGCGAAATACACAAAGAGGTCCAGATCCGAGTCCTCCCGCGGATCGCCGGCGGCCACGCTCCCGATAGCGAAGATGCTGCATGTCGGGTCCATGCCGAGGATCTCGTCGATCAACTTCGTCAGCACGAGTTCGTGGTCCATTGAACGCCTTCCCGAGTCCCCCGGCAGTCTTGCCGGGGATCCTGTTGAAACCACCTGGTTCGGGCGGCCTGAGGGTGCCCGCAGGGGCGTCGCGTGGCGGTGGCGCGCTGCCCGCAGGGCGGCCCACCCATGTTCCTTCCACGATACGCCAATCCGCGGCTGGTACCAACTCGGCGTGATCCAGTGGATTGCGCGTGCCCCTCGGGAGTCGTACGTTACGGCTTGTTCCTTCCTTCCGCCTTGCCTTACAAAAGGGGTACCGCGATGCATCCAGGGGTTTCCAGACGGCATGTTCTCAAGGCGGGTGGCGCCTGTGCGCTTGCCATGCCGTTCGTGGCACCGCGTCTCATGGCGGCGTCGGCGAACGATGTGCTGAACGTGGGAATGATCGGCATCGGCGGCATGGGGAATGGCCATCTGGGTCGTTGTCTGGGCCATGCCGGCGTACGCGTGGTGGCGGTGTGCGAGGTGGATGCCAAGCGCCGCCGTGCCGCCCGCGATCGGGTGCACCAGAGATACGCGGAGAAGCTCAAGTCCGGTGCCTACAAGGGGTGCGCGGAATACGGTGACTTCCGGGAACTGCTGGCGCGGGACGACATCGATGCGGTGATGATCGCCACGCCTGACCACTGGCACACGCTCATTTCCATGGCCGCCGCGCGGGCGGGCAAGGACATCTACTGCGAGAAGCCTCTGACCCTGACCATTGGCGAGTCCAAGCGGATCATCGAGGTGGTCCGGCAGTGCGGCACCGTGTTCCAGACCGGCAGCCAGCAGCGCTCTGGCTACAGCGGCAAGTTCCGCTTTGCCAGCGAGATGGTTCGTAGTGGCCGCATTGGCGAGTTGAAGACCTGCCACGTGTCCGTGGGCGGCCCCTCAGGCGACTGTTTCCTTCCGGCCGAGGCGACGCCCGACTGGATGGACTGGGACATGTGGCTTGGCCCCGCGCCGGTCCGTCCCTTCAGCTCGAAGCTACACCCCGCCAGTTGGCGTGGCTACCGCGACTACTCTGGCGGCGGCATGACCGACTGGGGCGCGCATCACTTCGACATCTGCCAGTGGGCGCTGGACGCGGACACATCCGGCCCGGTCGAGATTCTGCCGCCCGGTGCCAAGGGCGCGGAACGGCTCACCTTCCGCTATGCGAATGGCGTCGAGGTCTATCACGGCGGGTACACCGGCCAAGGTGGCAATGGCATCACCTTCACCGGCAGCAAGGGCAAGATCGAGGTGAGCCGGTCGGATCTGAAGACCTTCCCCGGCGAGATCATGCGCTCGCCCATCGGCCCGGACGAGGTGCAACTCTACCGCTCCGGCAACCATTTCCAGAACTGGCTCGACTGCATCCGCACCCGCCGCCGCCCCGTCTGCGATGTGGAGATTGGCGCTCGCTCGGTGACGGTCTGCCATCTGGGCAACCTGGCCTACTGGCTGAAACGCCCGCTCCGCTGGAATCCGAAGGCGTGGGACTTCGTGGACGATCCCGGTGCCAGCCGCTGGATCGATCGCCCCATGCGTGCCCCTTGGTCCCTCGCGTAAGTCGGAACGGAGCTGAACGAATGAGATACGTTGTCCTTGCCTTGCTGTTGTTTGCGTCCCTCGGCCTCGCGGCCGATATCGAGCCCCTCCTGCCCGAACTCCAGGGGAAAGCCCCAGCCCAAGAGCGTGGTGCTGCCGCGTGGCGAGTCCTGCATCGCGAGGTCCTGGCGCACTACCTGCCCAGATTCTCGGTGGCAGGCATCTGGGAACGCCGTGGTCCCGCCCGGGAGTACCAGTTCATCGCCTGGCGGGCCGCCCGTCCCGGCGCCGAGGTCGAGCGGCAGGCGGCCTGCGACGCGATCCTGGCCAGGCTGGCTGGCGAACTGACCCCGTCTTCGCAACTCTGGTTGATCAAGATCCTGCAGCATGCGGGGCGCGAGGAATCCGTGCCCGTCCTGGCCAAGTTCGCGGATGCGCCGGAGGCCGGGACCCGCACTTGGGCCTTGCGGGCATTGGCGGAGAACCCCAGTGGCCTCGCCGACAAGGCTCTGGACGGATTGCTGAGGGATGCTCCCGCCGGACGCTTGCTTGAACGCCTGGTGGCGGCTCCAGCGCTGCCGTCTCTCGTGCCGGTGTTCGCCAAACACGCGGCAGGGGAGGGCGATTCGGCTCTGGCGGCCATGCAGGCCCTCGGCCGGACCGGGTCCACTGCCGGGGATGCGGCTCTGCAGGCCCTCAAGCCCAAGGCGGCGGCTCTGGTCTCGGCTCGGGACGTGGCGCGGCTCGCAAATGCCGATCGGTTGGTTGCCAACGGGGAAGCGTCAGCGGCTGTTGTCGTGTACCGCGCGCTCTTTGCCGAGGACCATCGCGAACCGGTCCGCTGCGGCGCGCTGCTGGGCCTGTTGACTGCCGATCCCAAACAGAGCATTGGTCTGGTCGGCCCCGTGCTTGGCAAGGGCTCTCCTCGGCTCCAGGGGGTGGCTGCCGACTACTTGCGCGAGACGGCGGACGAGAAGACGGTCTTGGCCTTCGCGAGTGCTTTGCCGCGAGTCTCGGTGCCGGGCCAGGTTCTGTTGCTGGGAGTGTTTGCCGCGCGGCAGACAACGGCGGTGCGCCCAACTGTGATTCGCGCGCTGGACAGCAAGGAGAGCCAGGTCCGGGTGGCGGCTGCACGGGCGCTTGCCAGTCTTGGCGATGTGGCGTGCATCTCCCGTCTCCTGACCTTGGCAACGGGGACGGACGATCTGGCCAAGCAGGCGAATGCCTCGCTGCAGCGTCTGGCCGCTCCCGGGATTGATGCGGCGCTCTTGGCCGAAGCCAGGAACGGTCCCGCAGACCGTCGCGCGCAGTGCGTGGACGTGCTGACTGCACGGCGGGCCGAAGAGGCCGTCCCTACTCTGATGGTCTATGCCAAGGCGACGGACAAGAAGCTGTCCGGCAGCGCCTGCAAAGGCCTTGCGCTGTTGGCGAAGGCAGACGATCTGCCGGCCCTGGTCGGCTTGCTGGTCTCGGCTGAGGGCAAGACGATGCGCCGCGATACCGCGAAGGCCACGCTGGCTGTGGCTCGCAGGTCGCCAGCCGGCCCGGCCCGCACGGCGGCTTTGCTGGCCGCGTTGCCCACCGCGTCGCCGGAGGCACAGGTCGAGATCGTCGGTGTCTTGGGCGAGCTTGGCGGGGACGGTGCGTTCGCTGCCGTTCTCGACCGTCTGACCACTGGCGGGAAGCCCTTGCGAGACGCTGCCTTGCGGGCCTTTGGCGCGTGGCCCGATGCGAGCCCGGCGGAGGTGCTTCTGAAGCTGGCCAAGACCGAGGCCGACCCCGTGCGGCAGGTACTGGCCCTGCGCGGTTGTGTGCGGGCGCTGGGCCAACCAGGGGCACCGGCGCCAGCCGTCATCGCGGCGCGCCTTGGCGAGGCCATGGCGGCCACCAAGCGCGACGATGAGCGGAAGGTGGTGTTGGCGGGGTTGGGGCAAGTGCGCCATGCTTCGGCCCTTGCTTTGCTGCGTCCGTACCTGGAGAATCCCACGCTGAAGGCTGAGGCCGTGGCCTCTATGCTGAAGGTGGCGGTGGCGGTCTGTCGCGAGGACCGCAAACTGGCGGAGGAGTCGCTGGCCCTGATTGTCGAACACGCCGATGCCGGGCCTCTGCGCGAGCAGGCGGAAGAGACCAAACGGAAGATTGAGGAGTTCGACGGATTCGTCGTCAACTGGCTTGTGGCCGGACCGTTCTTCAAGACCGCCGAGAAATGTGCCATCATCGACATGAAGATGGGGCCGGAGGGCAAGGATGCAGCCACCGTGGAGTGGCAGCTTTCCCCCCAGACTGGCGATCCCGCAGCCGACTGGGAGATCCCTTTCCAGAAGATCTTCGGTGGCACCAATCGGGTGGCCTACGCCGCCACCTGGATTCGGTGTGCGGCTTTGACCAAAGCCAAGCTCGAAATCGGCAGCGACGATGCGGTGAAGGTCTGGGTTGACGACAAGCAGGTCCACCGCAACGATGTGGCTCGGCCGGTGAAGCGCGGCGAGGATGTGGTCGAGGCGGAACTGACGCCAGGCTGGCACCGGATCATGCTGAAAGTCACTCAGGGCGGCGGGGGCTGGGGGGCTTGCCTGCGCCTGCGGGCGGCCGATGGTGGCCCTCTGCCCAACTGGCGGACGCTGGCCGACTTCCGGGATCTGGACATGGTGCAGGCCGATGTCGCCGTTCCGGCGTTTGCCGATTCGGCCCGGCGTGCATTGGCAGAAATCGTGGCCCATTTTCCTGCTCGCAAATAGCATAGTCCAAAGATTCCTGTCGGAATGGGCTTGAGAGAATCCGGTTTGCGGGTAGCGTAGACCCCGCCATGGCTGGTCTGAGAAGATCCCGCGCGATTGGGGTGACCGAACCGATTCACTGCGAGTCCTGATGCCGAGGGTTGCCGATGCAGCGTGTGCCGATTGAGCGACAGACCCGAGCCAGCAAGATGCCTGGGGTCGAGATAGAGGACTATCTCTCCTCCGAGACCGACCTAGTCTGCCCGTATTTCCACCAGCGTTTCGTGACCCCCGACCAGCGCTTCCTGATCTGCGAGGGCACCTTCGACGGGGTCAAGGAGGCCGTCCGGCTCGACCTGGAAGCTGGCGAGGCGGTGCGTCTTACCGAGGGTGGTGCCGTCGTCCATGTGGGCGATCTGAACCCGGCAGGGGACACCTTCTTCTTCGTCCGCGGCCAGGAGGTCTGGTCCGTGGCGGTCGCAACGGGCGTACAGAGCCGAGTGGCGCAGGTGGAACCGACGGATGGGGCGGCGATCCTCGGCTTCGTGCATTTCGCGGCGGATGGTTCTTTCCTGGCAATGGGGGGCAACCGCACCCACGCCAGTGGCGTGAAGCTGGGGCGTGTCTATGCGCTCTGCCCGGCTACGGGGAAACTGACGACCCTGGTCGAACGCCCGTTCCAGATTGGTCACGTGCAGTGCTCGACGACCGACCCGGACCTGATCATGTACTGTCATGAGACCGGTGGCGCATCGCCCCAGCGCATGTGGCTGATGCGGTTGAGCGAGGGCGTTTCCCGCCCCCTCTTCCCGCTGCCGGGGCACCCATGGGTCACGCACGAGACCTTCACCGGCGACGGTCAGCGGATCGTCTTCATCCGCAATCCAGAGGGGATGGCTGTCATTCGTCCGGACAACTCGGAACTCACCGAAATCGACCTGCCGCGTGCTTGGCATCCCGGGCCGAACCGCGACGGCAGTCTGGTGGTCTTCGACAGTCACGATGGCTATGTGGGGCTGTGGTCGGCGGCGACGGGCCGCGCCCACCTGCTGGTCACCGAGGAGTTGGGCCCTGGTGCCCCGCATCTGCATCCGTGTTTCTTGCCCGATGATCGCACGGTCGTCTGGACCGCCAGCGGCAACGGGCGTCCGCATCCGGCCATCGCACGAGGCGTTGGCGCGTAGCAAAGTGATCCCAGGAGAGCATTCCATGTCAGATCGGCGCAACTGGCACGAAGACGTCTTCTTCGGCATCCACTACGACCTGCACGCGAAGGAGACGGACACCGTGCTTGGCAGCGAGGTGACCCACGAGCACCTCAGGGAGCGCTGGGCGAGCATTCGTCCCGACTGGGTCCAGTGCGACTGCAAGGGGCACCCCGGCTACACCTCGTGGCCAACCAAGGTGGGCTCCACCTCGCCCGGCGTGGTCAAGGATGCCATGCGGGTCCATCGCGAGGTGACCGCCGAGCTGGGCATCCGCCTTGGCATGCACTACTCCGGGGTCATCGACAACCGGGCGCTCGAGCTGCATCCAGAGTGGGGCGCGGTCAATGCCAAGGGCGAACGCAGCGAACGCTCCACCTGTCGGCTGAGCCCCTACGCCGACCAGTTGATGATCCCGCAGATGCTCGAGTTGGTCGAGAACTACGACGTGGATGGATTCTGGGTCGATGGCGAGAACTGGGGGTCCGCTCCCTGCTGGTGCGCCGCCTGCAAGACCGAGTTCGCGGCCCGTACCGGGATCACGGAGGTCCCCATGGCGGCCGGGGAGGAGTATTGGGGGGAGTGGCTCTCCTTCCAGCGTAATCTGTTTGGCGAATACGTCACCAAGTATGCGACTGCCGTCCACGAGGTCAAGCCGACGTGTCTGATCTGCAGCAACTGGATGTACACCATTCGCCAGCCCGAACCCGTCTCGGTGCCGGTCGACTATCTCAGTGGCGACTACACGCCCAACTGGGGCGCCGCGCGTGCCGCGCTGGAAGCCCGCATGTTGGACTGCCGGGGAATGACCTGGGATCTGATGGTCTGGGGCTTCACCCGCAACTACCAGATCCCCACCTCCCCGTGGGCCATGAAGCCAGCGATCCACCTCAAGCAGGAGGTGGCCGAGGTGGTGGCCCTGGGCGGTGCCGTGATGGTCTATGCTAAGCCCCATCGCACCGGCTGGCTGACCGGCTGGGAGCACGAGATCATGGCCGAGACCGCGCAGTTCTGCCGCGAGCGCCGGGAGGCATGCTTCCGTTCGACGACTGCGTCCGAGGCCGCCGTGCTGCATCTGCACCCGCACTACTACTCCTGCAATGATCCGCTCTTCAACTACGGTGCGGCCGCGCAGCCGCTGGAAGGGGCGCTGAACATCCTGCTGGAGACCCACCGATCCACCGATATTCTCACCGAAGAGGCCGCGCTGGCCAGGCTCGGCGACTACAAGCTCGTGGTTGTCCCCGAGCAGACCCGGCTCAGCCCCTCTATGGAGACTGCTCTCGCCGCCTATGTGGAGGCGGGCGGCGAGTTGATCATGACTGGTGCGCACTTGTCAGAGGATGCGCCAGGGTTGGTGGGCTGCACGCCTGGCCAAGCGGTCGAGACTGTGCAGATTGCCGTCCGGGGCGAGTGCGCCCAGATGGCCGGCGACTGGCATTCGCCGGTGGCTGCGTCGGGAACCAAGGTGCGGTCGGGCAACTGCCGGAACCTGGAGCCGGATCTGGCAGATCCCGAGCAACCGGTGATCACTGTCGCCCGTCGCGGCAAGGGGCGCGTCGTGGCCATCCACGGTGCCTTCTTCCGGAACTACTTTGCCATGCACTTCCCGAGGATTCGGGCCTGCTTCGAGGATATCGTCGATAGCCTGGACATCGACTGGACGGTCGAGCTGGCCGCTCCCTCCTGGATCGAGGTCATCTGCCGTCGGCAGAATGGTGCCCTGATGGTTAACCTGCTCAATCGGGGCAGCGGCGAGACCCTGTCTCCGCAGCGCACGATCGTTGAGGACCTGCCGCCGGTCGAGATGGTAACCGTCGCGGTGCGGGCGGCGAATCCCCCCAGCAGTGTGGTCCTCGAGCCCGATGGCACCCCCTTGCCATGGACCTATGCCGACAAGATCATCGCCGTCACCCTGCCGGCCATTCGCATCCACGATATCGTGGCGATCCGGTAGCGTCCTCAACCTCAGCACATCTGTGAGATCCCAAACCCATGATCGTGTTCGATAGCGTGGCGAAGACATTCCATGGCGGCGGTCAATCGGTCCAGGCTCTGGACGATGTGTCCTGCCGCGTGCTTCCCGGTGAGTTCGTGACCGTGCGTGGCCCGAGCGGCTGCGGCAAGAGCACGCTGCTGCTGATTGCCGGGGGCCTGCTCCATCCCAGCGCAGGGAAGGTGGAGGTGGCCGGGACGGACCCCTATGCACTCTCCTCCTCTGGCCGCGCTGCGTTTCGTGCGGAGACCATCGGGTTCGTGTTTCAGCAGTTCCACCTGCTTCCCTACCTGACGGTCCTGGACAATGTCCTGGCACCCACCATCGCCCTGCGCGTGCCCGATGCCCGGAATCGGGCACATGAGCTGCTTGAGCGCTTTGGGATGCTCGACCGGATCACCCATTTGCCGGGGGAGTTGAGCACTGGCGAGAAGCAGCGAGCCGCCTTGGCTCGGGCGCTTCTCAGCGCGCCCAAGGTCCTCCTCGCCGACGAACCGACTGGGAACTTGGACGAGGAAAACGGCCAAGCCGTGCTCCAGGCCCTCGCCCAGTTCGCGGCGCAAGGCGGCAGTGTGCTGATGGTCACCCACGACAGCCGCGCGGCCGAGGCCGCCCCGCGCGCTCTTCAACTCCGAGAGGGAAGGCTGGTGGAGGATGGGGAAATGGGAGAGATCTGAGATTTCAGATTTCGGATTTGGGGGAAGGGGGTGAGCGCGAGACCCGGGCTTCCAGCCGGCGTCTTTCTGCCGGGAGCGCCGGCTTCCAGCCGGCATTCCTCCTTCTTCGTTCGTTGGTTTGGGGGTCGGCGAGAAGGGGGAGGGGAGTGCCGGCTGGAAGCCAGCGCTCCCGGCCGGCGAGTGCCCGACCGTTTCTTTCCGCCGGGGTCTTCTCCCGGTTGCGGTGGCGTGGGACGAGCGGGAAGAGTGCACCGGGGCCCGGCGCACCTACCTGGGAACGGGAGTGGCCGGGAGCGCCGGCTTCCAGCCGGCATCTTCTCCCCGTTCGCGCTGGCGTGCGCCCAACCCGTAGAGGAGGGTCCTCGGAGTGCTGGCTCCGCAGCTCCCAGACCGCTGCGCTTGCTGGGCGAAGCTCTCGTCAGACCCGTCATTCGTCTTGCCCGGATCAGGCGTAGTCCACTGGTTTGACAGCAGTTGGGACAGGGCGCATAGTAGGAGAAGTGGCACGTGAAGAATGGGTCAGACTCATTGGCTTTCTGACGAGGAGATAGATGATGGCAGGCACGCTTACCCCACGGCGTATTGCACAGGGAGTGATCACTTGCCTGGCCATGGCTTTGGCATTGCCCTTGGCGGCCAATCCCCAGCAGCTCTTCCAGCAAGCCAAGGCTGCGGAGTTGGCGGGGAAAGCCGTCGAGGCGCGCCAGCTCTGGCATGGCTTCCTGGAAGCCGAAGGTCAGGGCCCGCGCGCGGACCGGGTCCGCCACCGCTTGGTTGTCCTCGAGACCAAGGATATGAGCAGGGATTGTCGTCACTACCCGGTGTGGTCCCCCGACGGACAGTGGCTCATGTATGGCTATGGCGGCCTGGCGGTCGTGGACATCGCGACCGGGGAGGGTGTGTCCATGGAGTCTCCCACCGAGGGGATGTACAACCATGATTGGGGACCGGACGGCGTCACCATCTCCTGCCGGCAGAAGCTCGACAACGGCCGTCACAGTGTCTTTCTCTACGAGCGCCAACCTGACGAAGCCTTGTACCCAGCCGGCGACGGGGGGGCAATCTGCGAGGGTATTGGGGGGAAGTTCGATTCCACAGGGGAGAACCTGTTGATCTCCGCTGCGGCCAAACAGTTTGGGGCCCGGCGCGTAGCGGTGGGAATCGCGCGCTACGAGTTGGCCAGCAAGAGGCTGCTTCCCTTGCGGTGGAAGCACGCCGAGCGCCCGGCCCGGAACCAGGCGAGTTGGGCGGGAAAGGACACCTATGTCTTCCATGCATTCGGTCCGACCACGAAGAACGACCGGGCGGTGTTCGTGGCGAGGATGAGCGATGGCGGCGGAATCAAGCAGTTGACGGACAATGGCGCGGACAACCGGACTCCAGCCGTTGCGCCCGATGGCCGCCGGATCGCCTACAGTCGGTTCAAGCAGGGGGAGCCGGAAGTCGTCTGCATTGCCCTCACCAATGGCTCCCTCAAGCCCATCGTCCTGGGTCCGGGGCGGCAACCATGCTGGAGCCCGGACGGCTCTTGGCTGGCCTACGACTCGCCCCAGGGGATCAAGCTGCTGCGTTTTGGCGGCGTTTCGGCGTGCTTGTTCGTTGCGACCGGCCAGTGGCAGGGCGACACGGTGACTCTGACGATCACGAGTGACGCCAAGGTGCATCAGACGCTCCGGGTATCCTGTCAGGTCTATGATGAGAGATCGGTGCGGTTGGCGGACTGGTCTTGGCAGGATGACCCGTTGTCCGTCCCTCCCGAGGAGGCCCTGTCGTCAGACTACTCGATCCCGCCGGAGCTTCTGGAGACGGCGACAAGCCTACGCTTCCGGATCGAGCCCGATTCTGGTCCTGCGCCCGTGATTCTGGTGAAGGCGAAGCCTGCCGACAAGAAGGAGTGATCACATGAGACGGGGCCCGCGGGACACGTGCCCATGCTCCTCTTTCCTGCGGTTGTCGGCTCGGACATCTCCATCTTCCCGGTCGCGCCCTTACCGACCGCTGGCGACCGCCACGGGCGGTCCTCCGTCCTGGAGTCTGGAGGAATAATCATGGCTAGTGCTAGGTAGTATCGATTCGCTGCGGCAGTTATGGCTTCGGAGGTCGGTGTCGGTGTAGTCGCTGGCTCGATGAGCCTGCGATCCGGGGGAGGCGTGGCATGGGAACAGGAAGAGCGGCGTTCCCAGGCGTCCGTCCCCGTGCCGGGTGCCCCCCGAAAAGGACCCTGGAAGGACAACCCCTCTCCTGCGAATCCCGTGGAGCGGTCGCGGCCTCGGGACCGCGGCGCTTTGCGCCGGGACCGCCTTGCCCAACCGGAACCGTGCACCGGCATGCCTGCGGAGGCGGGGGAATGTCGGCGACGCGTCCCGAAGATGGTCGCGCGGCCGCGACCGCTCCAAGGCTGGCATCTGTAGGGGGATCGCGTGGCCGTGCGGGTTGGTGCAGACAGGGTTGCGGGGGGCACCGCCTTGGCGGAACACCTCGGGAACTGGCATGCGCCCACAGCGGCCTTGGCTGGTTGACAGGGCATGGAACGGAAGCTATACATTAAGAGTAGAACCGGTTCGTGACGGCTTGAGGTGGTTGTCCCTGTTATCTGCGGATTGGAGGCATGGAGATGAGGTGTTTTGGACGTGCCATGCGGAGTTTCCATTTCGCGGTGATGGTGTGGGTTGCTGGCGGGGTTGTGTTGGGCGTGTTTGCCGGCCCCGACGAACTGCTGAAGCAGGCCATGGATGCGGAGTTGGCGGGAAGGGCCACCGAGGCCCGTCAGCTCTGGCTCGGTTTTCTTGCGGCGGAGGGCAAAGGGGGGCGGGCGGACCGGGTACGGAATCGTCTGGTGGTCCTGGAAACCAAGGAGTTGGGGAAGGACTGTCGTGGCTATCCCGTGTGGTCCCCCGATGGGAAGCTGATCATGTACGGCTACGGTGGCCTGGCGATCGTGGACGTGGCGACTGGCGAGCAGGTCTCGATGGAGGCACCCACTGGGCCGATGTACTACCATGATTGGTCGCCCGATGGGATCACCATCGCGTGTCGGCAGAAGCTCGACAACGGTCGTCCCGCCGTGTTTCTGTACGAGCGGCAGCCTGACGAAGCTCTGTTCCCCACCGGTGACGGCGAGCCCATCTGCCAGGGCGTGGGCGCGAGGGTCGACTGGAGCGGGCGG
>JABGQJ010001619.1 GCA_018648945.1 Victivallales bacterium | reverse complement strand
ATAAGATCGACAATGTGCGTACCTGTGTCTTCGTCGATCTGACCCAGGATGTCGGCGGTGATCTCGATCAGGTAGGAATCCAGGTCACCCTCGTTCCAGGCGGTGAAGGCTTCGGCGGTTTCTGCCGTGCTCATGCCCAGCAGATTTTTCATCAGCAGATAGACCTCGGCGATCATCTGCATGTCGGCGTACTCGATGCCGTTGTGGGTGGTTTTGATGAAGTGGCCCGCGCCGTCGGTGCCGATATGCACGCAACATGCTTCGCCATCCACCTTTGCCGAGATGGACTGGAAGATGGGGCCAACCTTGGAATAGGCCTTGGCCGTGCCGCCCGGCATGATCGACGGGCCGTTGCGCGCCCCTTCCTCGCCGCCGGAAATGCCGGTTCCCATGAAGTTCAGACCGGCGGCGGTCAGCGCTTCATCGCGCCGCCGTGTATCCATGAATTGCGAATTGCCGCCGTCGACGATGATGTCGCCTTCTTCCAGCAAAGGCTGGAGCATGGCAATCTGCTGGTCCACCGGTTCCCCCGCCTTGACCATCAGAATGATAGCGCGGGGTGTTTTGAGG
>JABGQJ010001618.1 GCA_018648945.1 Victivallales bacterium | reverse complement strand
TCATCGATCACCTTGAGTGAACTGGAATTCGGTGTAGCGAAGAGTGCTCGCCCAGAACAGAATCGCCTCGCCCTTGCCCAGTTTGTCGCCCCGCTGACCGTGCGCCCGTACGACGACGGAGCCGCCATCTATTATGGACAGATCCGCAACCAGCTTGAACGTCAGGGAACCCCGATCGGCTCGATGGATACGCTGATTGCCGCCCACGCACTGGCACTTGGGTGTACGCTGGTGACAAACAATGTCCAGGAGTTCTCACGTGTACCGGAACTTGTCGTCGAGAACTGGGTGAACTGATCCGATAGGAGTCGGATCACCTGGATGCACGGCTCGACGACCGGTGGTGGGACCTGACGGGATGCCGGGCACCCCACCACCGGAAAGTCATTGTCTGAACGACGACAGAGCGATGCTTACGTGCGCGATGCCTCGAAGATGGCGGCGATCGAAGTATCCAGCGTGGCATCGAACTCATCGGCGGACTGCTGTGCCGAGAGTCCCTCGGACAGGGCGCGGCTGAAGCTGGCGATCATGCCCTGGTTCTTGGCCAGACGGGTGTTGGCATCTTCA
>JABGQJ010001617.1 GCA_018648945.1 Victivallales bacterium | reverse complement strand
CATTGACCTTGAGTACCCTCGGTACCATGTTGTCTCACATCGTGTTTCTGAACTGTAACGGAGGATGCCCCGGTTATGGCGAAGCTCAGAGCTGGTGTGATTGGTTGCGGAGGTCGAGGACAGGGCCATGCATTGGGCTACAGCCTGTCCGAACATGTCGAACTGGTAGCATGCGCGGACATCCATCGTCCGGCTGCCGAGCGCATGGCCGGCCGCTTCGAGTTCCCCGGGGTCTACACCGACTACAACGAGATGTTAGCTGCCGAGAATCTGGATATCGTCAGTATGTGCCTGTGGCCTGATCTCCACGAAACCGCGGTCCTCGACTGCGTGCGAGCCGCCACCCCTCCCCGGCTGATCAACGCCGAGAAGCCCATGGCCCCCACCTACGGCGAGTGCGTACGCATGCACACGGCCTGCCAGGAGGCGGGGATCATGCTCACCTTCAGCCACCAACGGCGTTTCAGCCGCACATTTGCCCTCGCGAAAGAACTGATCGATGAAGGCGCTGTCGGCACGCTCCAACGAATGGAGATGAGCTGCTCCAATCTCCTCGATTGGGGCACACAC
>JABGQJ010001616.1 GCA_018648945.1 Victivallales bacterium | reverse complement strand
ATCGCGGACCACCCGCTCGGCCCGTTCGAGAAATCGCCGTTGAATCCGGTGCTCAACTCCGGACACGAGACGTGTCTCTGGCCCTACCGTGAAGGCATCGTGGCCCTGGTCAGCCTGGATGGCCCGGAGAAGAACACGATCCAGTACGCACCGGATGGCCTGAACTTCGAGATGAAAGCCCTGGCTCAAGTTCCCCCGGTCGCCCCCGGACCGTTTGTTCCGGATGCCTTCGCCGACAACGGCGACGGACGCGGCATCACCTGGGGCCTCTGCCACATCAATCCCGATGGCGGTGGGCGCGTGAACGAGTCGGTCCTCGCCCGCTTCGATTGCGACCTCAGTCGGGATGTCGATCGCGACCTCTTCAAACGCAATAACCTGCGCTTCAACGAAGAGACGTACTTCCAGCGCGTCTGCCGATTGCCCGACGGCATGCGGAACGCGATCGCCAGGCAACGTGAGCAGGTGGACCGAGACACGATTGGCACGGAATGACAGATTGCCGTTCGAGGGTGGCTATGACGGCGAGACAGAGTCGGCACAGCTTTGGCACTCTCGTGTAGAGTAGCC
>JABGQJ010001615.1 GCA_018648945.1 Victivallales bacterium | reverse complement strand
ACCACGGCCGCCACCGGCTGTTCACCCCACTGTGGGTGGGGCACGCCGAACACGGCCACATCCCGGACCGATGGGTGCGCCACGGCAAGCTCCTCGATGTCGCGGGGATAGACGTTGACGCCGCCCGAGATGATCATGTCCTTCTTGCGGTCCACCAGGTAGAGGTAGCCGTCCTCATCAAGTCGCCCAAGGTCCCCGCTGTGGAGCCAGCCATCACGGATCGCCTCGGCGGTCAGATCCGGGCGCTTGTAGTAGCCGGGCATCAGGACCGGGCCACGGCCAACGATCTCACCCACCTCGCCGACCGGTACGTCGTTGCCGTCGTCATCCACGATCCTCAGCTCGTAGAAAGGCGGAGGTACCCCGACCGACCCCAACTTGGAATGCGGCGCATCACGGTCTAGCACTGTGCAGAGACCCTCGGTCAGGCCGTAGAGCTCGTAGAACCGCTTCGGCATGCGACGCACGAGCTCCTCCTTGTGCTCCAGGTGCAGCGGCGCACCAACTGTCAGGACCATCTCGAGAGAGGGGATGTGGTCCTCGTCGAAGCGGGGATCGGCCAACAGGTGG
>JABGQJ010001614.1 GCA_018648945.1 Victivallales bacterium | reverse complement strand
CTCGGCACGTGGTCCCGAATGATGGTGCCGGGACACTGTCACTGCCTGCCGCGCCATCAGGGCAACGCCGGATTCATGGTTGCCATCCTGCTCAGCGGTCTGAAATACTATCACGATGTGACCGGTGAAGAGGCGGTGAAACAGGCCATCATTGCCGGCGCTCGGGGCCTGGTCACGGAGTGCTACTCGACCGAATCGCACGGGTTCCGCTACACGTCCTGCCCGAAAACAAGCTTCAGCACGGGCTCGAGCCCGTTGATGCTTGAGGGAATCGCCCGGGCGTATCGCTGGACACAGGACCCGGACCTGCGCGACCCTCTCTTGTTTGTACGCCAATACGGACGTGGTTGGCGGGCATGGGGCAAGGGGTTCGCGTCTCACTACCGGGTCGCGCCGCGACTCCTGGCAGACCTGGCAGCGTGCGGCATCACCATCAACGAGATGTCCACGGCGACCATCAAGCGCAAGCCCTTCATCGCCCCTGGCTGGATGAAAGGGGACAAAGGCAAGCGTGTGATCGTCGTCCAGGCTGAGGATTTCGCTGCAGAAGGAGACGGGCAGTGCCAGAAGC
>JABGQJ010001613.1 GCA_018648945.1 Victivallales bacterium | reverse complement strand
CCACTGGCCGCTCGCGTCGATCACACCGGATGGGCATGAACAGCGCACGTCGGTGGGGTGGCAGTTGTCCACGGGGACGATCCACACTCCGCCGGCTTGCGCGCGCATGCGCAGGTTCGACTCGTGGTAGTTCCACGCCACGTCGGACCACTCGCTCGCGCTACGGCCGCCGTTGATGGCGTGGAAGATCACACGGGCGCCCATCTCCGAGAGCTGCTGGGTCATGTGTGGATCGGGCATTGGGGTGCAGCCGGGATTGGCCCACAGGTCGTTGCAGATGAGCGAGCCGACGGTGACGCCCTTCACGTCGAACGTGCGGAGCGGGCTCGCGGCGTAGTGGTTGATCTCGCCCTTGGTCGGCTTCGTCATGGAGCCGCAGCGCAGTGTCTTGCTGTGGAAGCCCAGGTACTCGCCGTCGGCCGCGTAGAGCCGAACCTGGTTGTAGCACTTACCGTCGTCGGGTTCGACGAAGCACGTCCCCAGCGCCAGGGCGATGCCCGCTTCCGTCGCGGCCCCAACGACCTCCTTGAGCGCGGCCTCCGCGGCCGGTTGCTCGAACTCGTGCGTGTACCC
>JABGQJ010001612.1 GCA_018648945.1 Victivallales bacterium | reverse complement strand
GTAGGCGAACAGAAGCGAGTCCCGGACGGATGCCGTGGGATCCTCCAGAATGCCGGTAAGGCTCAGGCCCTCGACGGTGTCCGGTGTCTCGAGGCAAGCCAGGTCGCAGAGCGTGGGGAAGATGTCGAGGAGATAGCAGAAGGCGTCTGTCCGTTGCGCTTCCGGTATGCCGGGGCCAGCCATGATAAGCGGTACGCGCACACTATGGTCGTAGAGGTTCTGCTTGCCCATGAGCCCGTGCTGCCCGACTGCCAGCCCGTTGTCTCCGGCAAAGACGACGATGGTGTTGTCCGCCTGTCCCGATTCCTCGAGCGCATCAAGGACGCGCCCCACCTGCTCATCGACATGTGCGATGATCGCATAATAGTCGGCCAGGTGCTGCCGGATCTCCTTCGGGCGTCTCGGGAACGCAGCCAGCAGCTCATCGCGGATGTAGAGGTCGCCGTTGTCGAAGGGGTGTCGTATCGCGCAATTCGGGGGGAGGGTGACCCGTTCAGCCGGGTATTGATCAAGGAAACGCTTGGGATACTGTCGGGGATCATGCGGGGCGATGTGGGCCAGGTAGCAGAAGAA
>JABGQJ010001611.1 GCA_018648945.1 Victivallales bacterium | reverse complement strand
AACTTGGCGGCGTTGGAAAGCAGGTTCAGCAGGCACTGTTTGGTGCGGGATGGATCGGCATGCAGCACGCCGATGTCGGGGGCGATTTCCAGAGTGAGGCTGTTTTTGTTCTGATCCATCATGGGCTGGATGAACTCCGCTGTCTCGGTGGCCATGGCGGCGACGTTGAACCATTCGGGGTAGAGTTCGAACTTACCCGCCTCGATTTTGGAGAGGTCGAGGATGTCGTTGATGAGGAAGAGCAGGTGCTTTCCGGCTCCCTGGATTCTGCCCAGGTCGGCGGCGGCGAAGTCGAGACCGGTCTCCTCTGCCTCCTCGGAGAGCATCTCGCTGTAGCCGATGATGGCGTTCAGGGGGGTGCGCAATTCGTGGCTCATGTTGGCCAGGAAGAGGCTTTTGGCCTGGCTGGCAGCATGCTCGGAGCGCAGGGCCTCTTCGATTTGAGTGCGGGTGGATTCGAGCTGTTTCAGCTTCAGTCTGAGTTCGAGCTGGCTGACGACCTGGCGAGAGAGAGCCAAGAGCATGGTTTCCTCGATGGAACTCAGTTCGCGCGAGTTGCTGTCGATGACGCAC
>JABGQJ010001610.1 GCA_018648945.1 Victivallales bacterium | reverse complement strand
GGGGCGGACCAAGCGGGAGAGGTACGACCATTCCAACGACTACATGGAGGAGTTCCGCCACGACTACTGGCGCGACCGGGGTGAGGAAGCCAAGAAGACCGGGCACGGCGGCGGCGACTACTTCGTGGTCTCCGACTTCGTCGAGATGGTCCGCCACGACCGCGAGCCCTTCATCGATGTCTACGACAGCGCCGCGTGGAGTTCGTTGG
This sequence comes from Victivallales bacterium, assembly GCA_018648945.1. The sequence goes on along the minus strand of JABGQJ010001610.1, from coordinate 364 downwards.
TGGAACTGTCCAAGCAGTCCATCGATGGGAAGAAGACGATTGAGATGCCCGACTTCACCCGTGGCAAATGGAAGACGCGGAAGGCGTAGCGAACATCGAACATCGAACGCCCAACACCGAACATCGAATGAACGGGGAATCGGGGAACCGCTGGGGGCCATGGCTCGTGATCCTGCTTCTCGTCGGGATCGTGGGGACTCTCATCGTCCTCGACCGCAGACGTCCCGCAGCGGTTCCGGCCCCGACGCCGCCGGGAATCGTGCACCTGCGCCTGGCCATCACCCAGGATCTGGAGATTGCCGGCGCCACCGACTTCGGGGAGCCGCCCCAGATCGCGGTATGGCTGGAGCCCCTGCCCAAAGGA
>JABGQJ010000161.1 GCA_018648945.1 Victivallales bacterium | reverse complement strand
GGAGCCGCTCCGTACCGCCAAGCTGCATCCAGGGGTCCGGGGAGACACGTCTCGCCGGCGGGGTTCGGGGCTGGCCCCGCGTCCCAACCGGAGGGGGCCAGCACCGCTGAGGTCGCAGGTCGTGCCGTCCCGCGCGCGGGCGGATGGGGACGGCTTGCATTGGGCGACCCTCTCGCTATTTTCGCGGCGAAGGGGCGGCGGCGCCCCGGATAGAGGTCGTCAGGCACATCCAGGAGCAGCAGATTGGTTGGCGGCACAGAGCTACCATGGGAGGAACGAGCCCAAGCGTCCGGATCCCGTTGGTTGGCCGTGACCGCGTTGGCCCTGTTGCTTCTCTCCGTGGTGTTGTTCGCGTGGATGTGGGCACACGCTTTTGCAGTCGGCGCGGTGCCTGCCACGTTCTGGGGAGAGAGCCAGCAGAGCAATGGACCGTGGCGGCATTGCTACGCCCTGCGTGGCACCCTGTGGCTGATCGATCAGGGCACGAAACGACGAACGTGAAGAACAGAAGCTGAGGTAATCAGAATGCTTGAGGGCAGCTTGGTGGCGTTGGCGGTGTTGGCGATCGTGATCGTGATCTTCGTCGCGAGGCAGCCACGCCGGGCGAAGGAACACAGCGACGAGGAAGACGAGCCTGCAGGCAGCCAGCCGTATGTGAGGGAGGAAGAGGAGACCATTGCCGCATTCTACGAGCCGTATGCCGGTTTCATGGCTGAGACGCCTGCGGACATTCTAGCGCTCGTGGCTGTTCTCAGCAGCGAGACGGGACTCCCGGAGCACAGCGAGGCCTATCCCGTGGATGAGCCCACGCTTGCGCGCGCCGCCCATGCCTTCATCATGGCCTGCAACCGTTCCTTCGGCGTCACCATCTCACTCGATTCCAGCGATGCTACCCAGCTTGATCAGTTGGCCAACGCGCACCTTATCGACCCCGTGATCCGCCCCTTCTTCGGCAGTACATCGGTGCGAGAGGAACTGACCGAAGGAGAGGGGGAAGAGTACGCTCGGGCGACAGAGGCGATCCGGATTCTCAGGGAACCCCTGCTCTACTACTGCATGGGTGCCTTCTGGGGCGAGTGGCTTTGCCGACACCGACGGGCAGTCTGGTGCCTGCAAGCACCACTTCGTCCTGTGCAGTCCTTCCCCGACATGATCACGGCCGGCCATATGGTCTGCATGCATCCCTTCTCCCAAGTTGTGAAGAAGATGAGCGACCCGGAAGGGGATCAGCTTGCCTTCAAGGTATCAGCCGGGATCGCCTGGCGGTACCTCCCCCCATTCCCCTTGCTTGCCTCCCTCGCAGATGCGGACTACGCAACCTACTCGCTGCTGCCTCAAGAGGCCCACGAGGCGCAGGCCCTCGCCGAGCAGGGGGACTCCGTGGCGGCCATCGCCCTTCTTGAGAAAGCACTGGAGCACTCGCCCGAGAATGTGTGCCTCTACTCGGTCGCCACCCAAGTGGCATTCCAGGGCGAAGAATGGCAACGGGTGGAGGACTGGTCGCTCGCCGCCTTGCGGCTCTGTCCGGAGCACCCCGTGCTGAGCCACAACCTGGCGGTGCTCTACTCGTGGCAGGAAGACCTCCTCGCCAAAGCAGTTGGCCTGCTGGAGAGCGCGTTGGCGCAGGCACCAAACTATGGCAGAGCCCATCTGACGCTGGCGTCGTGCTATGCACAGACGGGCGAGATGGGAAAGGCCAATGAGCACTTCGACTGGGTCAAGGAGCATGACCAGGAACTGGCTCCGGAGGCGGAGCTGATCCTCGCGGACCTGCAGAACGGCGACGGTGAGTGACTCCACGCTGACCAAGGCGACAAGCCGGAATGGGGAATCCTGCTGCCGATGGCAGGGCGTGTGTGGGCGAGAGGATCACACCGAATGCCCCGAGAATTGAGCCGTTTGGCCCCCTTGTGGACGGAGCGCAACCGATTCTGGACTGGGATGTTGCGACTGCACTTCAGTGCCCCGCGTTCCAGAAGATCGGGCGTCTCGCCTACATTTTGATCCCCGCGTTACAGCTCCCCGGTGACTCCCCTGGAGGCCTGGGAGCCCCCAAGTTCCGGGGCATTCGGTATGACCCCGTTCCTTGCTACGCATTGGACATTGAGGGCCATAGAATCCAATGCGTAGGTGTGACACCGTCCCCTTCGGCAGCACTCCTGGTCCGAGCCCTCGCAGAGGGGTCGGGACGAATACCGGTTCGTACTTAGAATCGCGATTCCTCGCCGACCTCAAGCACGAAAGTGTCCGATACGGCCAAGGTCGAGCATGGGAAAGAAGCTCGCAAGAATGGCTCAGAACGGCACCTCTGATGCCGGATGTGGCACCATCTGCCACCCCTGACTGACACTGCCTTCCGGGGATCGCCTTAGGGTATCACTCCACCCTCTCCTTGCTTGCCTCTGATCGCGATCTCCCCTTCTCACCGAGCCGTTCGTGGCTATCTGCAAGCTCCTTGTCGCACGGCCAACACCAACCGCCTTTCCACTTTAGCCGATGGTCCGAAATTCGGGGTCCAGCTACTGGAGCAGTATCCTCGTAGTTCAGCTTGAGCAGTCTTGCCAATTTGTCTGGATCGCTCTTCATATCAGTTACTGCCAATACTCCAAACCCCGAAGATCATCTGTCAAGTCGCGAGTGCGCGGCAAATGGCCGAGAGAAGTTCCCCCCTGGGAAGCAGCCGCGATTGGGGGAGGGGCATGGCGTCATTTTGGGCAGGCATCCCCGCCATCGCTGCTTCGGCCAGCCAGCAGGTACATGCATGGCATCAGGAAAAGCGCCACGGGCATTTCCAGGAGCAGACCGCCGATGGCTCCGACGGCCATGGGTTGGAGCATATCTCCCCCCTCACCGAGGTTCAGGGCCAACGGCAGGATTCCCATCACCGTGGTCAGAGTCGTCATGATGCGCGGGCGGAGGCGGATTTTTGCGGCATGCACCACGGTGTCGAACGCGGGAACCTGGTCCCGTTCCTCGAGTTCTCCCGCGAACGTCAAGAGCAGCACGCCATCATTGACCGTAGCAGCCACCACTACCAACACCCCGATGATGACGGTTGCGCCGAGTGGAAACCCAGTCAGGTAAAGGGCATAGACCACGCCGGCCATGCAGACTGGGACGCTGCCGAGAATCAGCGTGGGCAGTTTGAGGCTGTTGAACTGAACGGCCAGAATGATGAACGAGAAGAACAGGGCAAAACCAAACACGGAGAACACAGTGGTCTTCATGTCCGCCATCATTTCGGCGCGCCCGCCGAAAGTCAGCTCGTATCCAGGGGGATAGTCAAGATCGGCGAGCAGGTTTCTCACTTGGGCAACCCCGGCAGCGAGATCGCCGTCCGCGAGGTCGGCTTCGATGGAAACCTGCCTGACCTGGTCTTCACGGATGATTTCCACCGGCCCGACACCGGACCGCACCTCCGCGACGTCGCGCACACGCAACGTCTGACCGCCAAGGCGGGTAAGCGGCAGGTTCTCGATATCACGACGGCTGTTGATCTCTCCTTCCGGGACGAGAGTACGGATGTCGATGTATTCGTTGCCGTCGCGGTAGCGGGTTGAGACCGTTCCGGTAACGAGCGTGCGCAAGGCATTTGCGACATCCGCGACATCGATGCCGAGTTCTGCGGCCTTGGTCCGGTCAACCCTGACCTGATATTCTGGTCGCGAAAGATCCATCGAGATATTGACGTTCGTGATATTGCCGTTTCGCCTCATGGTTTCGGCAGCGCTTTGGGCGAGACCTCCCAGCGTGTCGGTATCCTGACCGCGGATCTGCACCACGATGTCAGAGGCACGCATCCCGTGGATGCCCTTGATCGGGTTCTGCCGCGCCATGGCACGAACACCGGGCAGGGGGATCTGTGCCACCTTTCTCCGCAGCGATTGAACGTAGTCCGCGGTGCTGACCGCACGTTCCGCCTTTGGGACCAGTTGAATATTCAACTCGCCCTCGTTGGCAATTTCGTAGGTGGTCAGACCACGTACTTGTCCGCCTGCCAGGGCGAACACACTGCCGACGAGCGGATCCTCACTCACCTGCCGCTCGATTCTTCGCAGTGCCAGGTCGGTTTCCCGGACTGCGGTACCCGTAGGCAGGCGCACCTTGACCATGAGGCGTCCATCGTCCATCAGCGGCAGGAATTCACCGCCGACTCGGCCCAGAAGCAGGGCGCCGCCGATCAGCACGGCGGCAAAGACGAGGATCACAAGCCAACGCCAGCGCAAAGTGACGCGCAGCAACCACCCGTACGCGGCGGTGAGATGCTCAGAAACACGTCCGAACTTGGTGGCGACCCGCGCTGGACGACGACGTCCGAACAGAGTGGCGGACAGCATGGGGACCACAGTGACGGCAACGGTCAGGCTGATGACCACGATGCTGGCGACGACCAGAATCAGTTCCCGGAACAGCAGGCTGGTCAGCCCCGGAACAATCAGGAACGGGACGAACAACGCCAGAAAGGACAAGGTGGCCGCGACGATTGCCGGGCCGACTTCGCCGGTGGCCCGTATGGCCTGGGGGCCGACCTGGCCTTCCGGATCATCATGGTGCAGACGACTGATGTTCTCGATCACCACCGTGCTGTTGTCCAGGACCACGCCGATGGCAATGACCAGGCCGCCCAAAGAAAAGACGTTCAGCGAAAAGCCCGCCAGTTTCATTAGGCCGAAATTGATGATCAAAGTCAGCGGCAGCCCGATCGCCATAACCAAGACCTGGCGAAGGCTGCCGAGGAACAGGTATACGACGATGACCAGGAGAACCGCCGCACCGATGGCCGCATTGCGTACACCGTTCAACGATTGCCGGACGTATTCAGCCTGGTTCTCGATGGCCGCCAGACTCACCCCGTCCGGAAAGGATGTTCGCAGCTCCGCGAGGCGTGCAGCCACCGCCTCGGCGACTTCCACGGTGTTCGCCTCCGCCTCTTTGAGTACGGAGATCTTGACGCAGTCCTCCCCGTTGAAGCGCGTGATCACCCGCTCCTCTTCATGCGTGTCTTCTACCTGCGCGATATCGCGCAGGTAGACCTTGTGCGGCCCGCGGCGGGCAATCAATACGGAACGAATATCTTCGAGCGATTCGAATTCACCGGTTGTGCGAGCGATGATCTCCAGTCGTCCGACCGTCACCCGCCCCGCGGTGCGTTCGATGTTTCCGGAACGCAGCCGGTTCAGGACGGCATCCAGGGAAAGTCGGTGCTTCTCCAGCGCGACCGGATCGAGCTGCACGCGAATTTCCCGTTCAAGGCCGCCGACAATTTCCGCGCCCGCCACGCCTGGCACCGCCAGGAGTCGTTCCTGGAGCCAGTTGTCGGCCCATTCGCGTAATTCGACCGGTCCCCACCTCGGGGAGTTTACGGCAAGCTGCATGACGGGCAACTGCGACGGATCGGCCTTGAAAACGAATGGCGGTTCGATGTCTTCAGGCAGATCCTGCTCTGCCCGGGTGAGAGCAGCCAGGACATCCTGAAACGCCACATCGACATTGGTGCCATACGCGAAATGGACATCCAGCGAATAGACGCCTTCACGGGCGGAGGATTCGAGCGAGTCCAGGTTGTCCACCGTGGCCATGAGCCGTTCGAGGGGGTCGGCGATGTCTTTGTCGATCTCGTCCGGCGTGGCTCCCGGCCAGCGAATCTGCAGTTTGACCAGCGGATACGTGATATCGGGGAGGAAGTCCACCGGCAGACGCCGGAGACCGTACAGTCCCAGCACCACCAGGGCCAAAACAATCGCGCTGGTGGCAAGGCGGCGCTGGACTGAGTATCTGGTGACGATCATCGGCCCGACTCCGGCGCGTTTGGTGTACCGTGAGATGCCGACGGCTTCCTCTCCCCCGCTCCGCCGGGGAAAGCACCCGGCTTCTCCGCGCCGCCCGCTTGCCTGCTCTGATTGCCGCCACCGCCTGCGATACGGACAGGAGCGCCGTTCTTCAGCATCTCGTTTCCGGTGGCGACCACTCTCTCGCCCGGCGACAGGCCATCCGTCACCTGGACCACACGATCCTGCTCGATGCCAATCTCGACTTTCCGACGGACGGCCTTGTTTTCTTCGACCACGAACACGATGTGCGCGCCCTCATGCGTCTCAAGTACGGCATCGGCCGGGACGGTGACGGCGTTCTTGACGGTATCCAGATGCAGCGTCAGGCGCGCAAACTGGTGCGGCATCAAGGCTGCCTCTGTCTGCAGCGTCGCTTCCGCAGTGCGTGTTCGCATGTCTGCCTCGAGCAGGGGATACATCCGCACCACTTCACCGGGAAAGGTCTGCCGAGGGAAGGCGTCAAGGAGAGCCTCGAGCTTCATTCCCTGACGAAGGCCCGCGGAGAATCTCTCCGGTACACTGAACCGGATCACCAGCGAGTCGGGTGCATACATCCCCACCAGCGGAGCCCGTGGCACAGCCAGATCCCCGGCGCGCACGTGAACAGCAGTGACCACCGCGTTGAAGGGCGCTGCGATAGCGCACTCGGCGAGGTGTGCTTCCGCCAGTGCCGCTCGGGCCGCCGCTTCCTCAACAGCGGCCTCCTGAACCGCAATCTCAGTGGCAGTGGGACCGGCCTTGAGCATCCGCAGGTCCTGTTCGGCCGCCGCCAGTTCGGCTTTTGCGACACTCACGCGCTCACTGGCCTGATCGACGCTCTGTCGCGACGTGAAGTCCTTCTCGGCCAGTTCAGCCTGGCGTTGGTAGGTCTTCCGTGTCTCATCCAGCGTTGCCTGCCATTTCTGAACCGCCGCTTCCGCCCTGGCGATTTCCTCGGGGCGGCTACCCGCCCGCAAGTCCGCCAAGCGTGCTCGGGCAACGGCCAGCGCCGCCCGTGCCGCGCGAGCTTCGGCCTGATAGATCTCACGCTCAATTTCGACGAGCTTTTCGCCCGCACCAACTCGGTCCCCCTCCCGCCACGGGCAATAGGTGATCGGCCCTTCCTTGGGAGCGGCCACGACCACGGAACGGGTGGCGACTACCTCTCCGGTAATCTGGAGGTCTCGAGTCAGATCGCGCACTTTGGCCTGGACAACTTCCACCAGGAGGACCTTGCCCCCTTTGGCCGGAGCCGGGCCATTCTCCTGTCCCGATTGAGCCGCCGCCCACCACGCGGGAAGGGCCAGTGAAACCGCGAACCCAAGGATCGCGTGCAGTCTGTATCGCTTTCGGTGATTCATACGACTATTCCCGTGATCTGGTGTTTGCGGCAAGGGACCTGCCGACGGCCCACTCAAAGCGGGCCTTTGCCGTGTACCAGTCCAGGCGTGCCTGGATCAGCCGTCGTTCCGCCTCTGTCTGCGCGGTCTGGGCATCGATCAGGCCGACAATGGAGGTGACCCCGCTCTTGTATTCCCCTTCGGCCAGTCGTGCGCTTTCCCTTGCACTGGCCGCAAGAGTGGTAGCAGCCACGACCGCCTCGGCGGCTTCGGCGAGCCGCCAGTAGGCCGTCCACACGTCCAGTTCGATTCCCTGCAGAAGGTCGGCGTGATCGGCCATGGCTTTGCCAAGATCTGCCCGTGCTCGCTCGACGCGGCTTCTTCTCTCGAAGCCGTCGAAGAGCGGAAAAGCGACTGTCAGCCCGACAGCCCATTCCTCCCGTTCCGGCACGAAATCGGTGTCCCTGCGCCCGGCGCTTGCCTCGGCGCTGAGCGTCGGCCAGTAGGCGGCCTTCCCTTCGGCCACTTGAGCCCGGATCGTCTCGATGCGGGCCAGCGCGGCCTGAAGCTCGGGCCGTTGCCGGGCGGCCTCATCGAGGAGCAGCTCGATGCGCGGCAGCTCGTCCTGCTGGACGTCGCCGGGCAGCTCCGCGATCTCGAATGTGCTGTGAACCGGGATCCCCATGGCGTGGGCCAGGCGACCGTACGATATGCGCACACCATTACGGGCTCGGACATGCTGGAGTTGCGCATCGGCCCGCTGCGTTTCTGCTCTAAGAACATCGGCCCGTGTCACGACTCCTGATTCGTGTCGCGCCCGAGCCAGTTCAAGCTGGTAGCGAGTGCGCCTCACCGTTCCTTCGGCCACCTTGAGCAACCATTGGGCTCCCAGAAGCTCGTAGTAGGACGCTTCGACCGCCAACGCGATATCCTGCAGCTTGGTGTTGTGACGAGAACCCGCTTCGGAGAACGCGGCCTCCGCACCCTCCACTCGCGCTGTGCGCGCGCCGCCGTCAAACAGCAGGTAGCCGACGTCGATGCCCGCAGCGTAGACATCGCGCGTGCGATTCTCTTCCTCCTTGTCCAGGGAAACGGTCTTGCCGCGTGAAGTCTGAGCCCGGAGGTCAACCGACGGCAGATAGTCCGCACGCTCCTCTCCCACCCGCGCCGCCGCTGAGCGTGCTGCTTCCCAGGTGCTGCGTGTTCGGGGATTGCGCTCGAGCGCGATGCGGATGCAATCCGCCAGAGTCAGGGGGTGCTCGCTTGACAGCGGAGAGTCGGGCGGCGTGTCGGGAGTTCCGTTCACAACATGCCTCCACGTCAAGCCGACCTCCGGCGAAGCATGGAAGCGATCCGACGGAGCGATCGGCACGGAATGCTCCCGGTCCCTGTTTCTCAGGGCAGTGCAACCGACGCCGAGCCACAAGAGCAGAAGACTCCAGAGAGCAGCTCGCATTTTCGTCGCGGCGTGTGCTTCGCCAGCCCCCCCGGTCATCGATGTCCCCAGACGGCTGTCCTTGCACAGCCAGCACCGTGACCGCCCGAACGGTGCAGCCAGCCTCTACCACCAGCCGCAGGAAGAACCCCAATGGTGACTGCGAGGGCGATGACTGCGGCAGCAGCCCATCCCCACGAACGGCCTGGCTGGCCCACGCCCCGGAGGGCGCCGCCCGGCACCTCGACGTCTTCGCGCCGCCCATCCGCGTTCGCGCGCAGACCCTCCTGGAACGCCAGGCAGCCTTCGCAAGCACGGAGGTGCTCCTCGACAAGCCCGGTCTCGTCAGGGTCAAGCGCATTCGCCTCAAGCTCCCGGATCAGGATTCTGTAAGCGTTGCATTTCATCGTATCACCGTTCCTTCTTCTGTTCGTCAGTGCCGACGGCAACAAGCGCCGCGATCCTGCGCCAGTCGTTTGTCGTCTCGCACCAAATGGGATTGACTCCGGGGAGCGATTGGTCCTGGTTCGACCTGGAACAGGGGCGTATACCCGCTGGTCTCCCGCCAGAGCCCCCACTGCTCGGTTGTCAACACCTCTTTCACTTCGATCATATTGCGCACACAGGCGTACCGGAGATCCGCCGATGCCTTCCCGGTTCGCTCGATTTGCTCAGCCACTTCGGTCAGATCGACATCTTCTCCATCGAGCATCTCGGTCAGTTCATGCTGAGCCTTGCGCGCGTCGGCGTCCATATCGATCCATTTCCGTGCACTGTCGGAGGCGAGGTGCCTGATCGTCCTGATCTGTGCTTTGCTGAATCCCGGTTGTTCGGCTCGCGCCAACAGATCCTCGTAGCAGTGAACGCATCCACCGCGAAGTCCACCGGGCTGGAGGCGAGCTGTGTCTGACGTCCCGCCGCGAACCCGCTACCGGCTCATATCCTCCTCCGGACACCGACAGAACGAGCAACGCAGTTGCGCCTGCTCCCGCGATCACAATGCCGAATCGAGTTCTGTTCATCTGTTTCCTTTCGCGTCATGCCGGTTCTCGGTGACAGGAAGACCGCACTGGCCAACGCAATCAGTGACACCAGCCGCTCCTGCCCCGCCCACACGCGGTCGTGCCGGTTGCATGTCCCGAACACGTCCCGGCTGCGCGGTCAGCCCTGGCCGCGTTCTCTCCGACTCCGGTCTCCGGCCGTTCGCCATGGCAATTTCGGGCCCTGGTACGGCGGCAACGCCCTGCTTGAGCGGACATGCATCCGGCACACGTGTGCTTTTCACATGTCGCGCGCGTATCGCAGACGCCATCACCGTTGCCATCCTTGAAGTCGGGGCATCGCGAGCATCCCTTCCCGCTGCAGGCACACGCCGTCTGATCGTCGTGACATGTCTTCGCCAAATCGCAGACTCCATCGCCGTCTTTGTCCACAGACGCACGTTTCGAAGCAACCGTCGCACCGCTCGCGGCAGCCTCTCCATCCCCCTTGGCAGCCTGTTCCTGGGCATACGCTCCGATTGCGAAGACGGCGATGATCGCCGCCATTGCCACTGCACACACCGTGATTGTCTTCTTCATCTCGTTGCTCCATGTTGCTGGATTCGTTTCCGCCAGTTTCGCGGACTGAACAGCGGCTACCGGCCACCGTTCACTCGTTCTCCGCCATTCTCCCGTGTTTCTCCGGTTCGGGACTGCGGCACGATGGGCTGCCACGCATCGGTCCGGCGATGGGGCCGTGGCCTGCACATCCCGCGCGTTGCCGCAGCATGTCGAACAGTTCCCGCTGTTGATCCTGCGTCAGAGCCTTCTTCTGACTCAGGAGATGGTCAATGACGAGTTCCTGCATCCGGCGTTGCCCGGCGAGGATCTCCTCCTGCTTCGCGCGGATTGCCTCGCGGTCCGGTTCGGGTGCGGCGATCAGGCCGATCATCTCACCGCGGGCCCGGTTGACCTCCTTGCACACGGCGCGGGCGGACTTCTGGAACTCCACCAAACGCGGTTCGATCTCGCGCCACTGCGCGTCGGTCGCGCCCAGTTGACGACGCAACGCGCACCCGCCGCCTTCCTCGCGCTCCGTGCGGTCACGTCCGCACGGGCGTCCAGGCAGCGCATACGCTGCCGAGAAGACTACGAAGGCGATGTTGAGCGTGACCGACAGGAGAATCAGGAGTGGCCGTATCTTCTTCCACATGGCTACTCACCTCCTCCATTGTCCGTCGAAGCCAGAGTCAGGTACGCGTCCGCCAGCGAGCCACCGGGAGCTTCAGAGAGGTAATCGAGCCCATAGACCTCGTTGGGGTCGGCCGCCGCGAGGCCGGAGGGCTCCGGTGCATCGGTGGAGGGGCTCCTCGCCATCAGAGCGCCCAGGCCGATGCCGAGCATCAGCACGGCGGCCGCGGCTGAGCGCCTGGCCGAAGAGAACGAATGCCAGAGCCGCACGATGACCGGTCGCGTGTGAGTCCGCCGCTGAGCGCGGGCCATCACGCGCTCCGCGAAACCACTCGGAACGTCCGGGGGCGCAGGTGTTTTAGCCAGAGCGGTGGCCACCGCGCGGAGACCTTCCAGGGCCTCTCTACAGTCCTTGCACTCACCCAGGTGTTGCTCAATGCGGCTACGTTCCTCGGCGGACAGTTCCCCGTCGAGGTGACGATCTAGTTTGAGTCTTACTTCTCGGCAAACCATCAGAATCATCCTTTCACCCAGACAAACGGGCGACCATTCACCCAGACAAACGGGCGACCATCAGAAAACCCCCGCGGAGATTTCACCTTCCTCGGAATTCGTCGAGCCGCCTCCCGAGCGTTTTCCTCCCGCGCGCGAGGAGGCGCTCGATCGACTTCACCGAGGTGTTCATGGCCTGGGCCACCTCCATGTAGCTCAAGTTCTCGTAATGTTGCAGCACGAGCGCGGCGCGCTGGCGGGGTGGAAGCGTGCCAAGGGCGCGACGAACGGCGGCGGCGGTCTCCTGTTGCAGGAGTGCGTCGGCCGGGCCGGGCTCGTCGGAAGCGGCGGCCGGCAGTCGGTCCGTGTAGGTGGGGCGCTTCTTCTCGAGGCGATCCAGGCAGAGCCGGGTGACGACGCGGTAGAGGTAGGTACGAAAAGCGGCGGTGGGGCGATAGCGCGGCGCGGCGTCGAGGATCTTCAGGAAAGCATCCTGGGCTGCGTCCTCCGCCTCAGCGGGATCTTGGAGCAAGCGCCAGGCGGCGTTCCAGGCATAGCGCTGGTTACGGCGGACGAGTTCGCCAAAGGCGTCCAGGTCGCCGCCCGCGACAGCCAGCATGAGTTCTTCATCGTTTGGCACCAATCGACAGTGTCCTTTACTCCAGACAAACGGGCGTGCATCGGAAAACCCCCGCGGGAATATCATTCTTCTCCGAACCCGCCGACCTCCATTCGTGCTTCCCTCCGTCTATACGATCCATTTCCGGCGGATGTTGCGCAAGCTGAGACCGAAGAGGACCGCACAGGAAAGGGCGAGCAGGGCGAAGTCGAGCAACGGCGGCAGGCGACCGGGCTGGGTAACGGCGGCATGCAGCAGGTCGGCCCCGTAGGTCAGCGGCAGCACGTAGGACAACGGTCGCAGCCAGATCGGCAAGATTGCCACCGGGAAGAACAGCCCGCATAGGAAGAGCATCGGGAAGCGGAAGAAGTTTGAGAACGTCTGCGCCTCGAACACTTCACTGACCGAGACGGCAATGAACAGGCCGAGGAAGGCGGACGAGACCGCGATCAGCACAATGGGCGGAAGCAGGATGCCCCAGTGCACACCGGACAGATCGCTCAGCGCCGCCGCCATGGCGACCGGCACGAGGGCGTTGGCCACCCCGAAGAGAACGGCCCCGGCGGTCTTGGCCAGCATGGAGTCTGGGGGGGGACTCTTTGTGAGTCTGCGGACGGAGTCTGGGGATGGAGTCTGGGGACGTGGAGTCTGGGGACGTGGAGTCTGGGGACGTGGAGTCTGGGGACGGACTCTTTGTGGCTGGATTCGTGGAATCTGGGGGAGTCTGGGGACGGACTCTTTGTGGCTGGATTCGAGTTGGGGTCCATGGCTGGCTCCTCCAGTCAGAGCGTTGGGTCGAGGCGGCGGTAGGCGAAGAGGGGTGGAGTGTCGCCGGAATTGGGCGGGGTGCCCCTGG
>JABGQJ010001609.1 GCA_018648945.1 Victivallales bacterium | reverse complement strand
GATGACCTGGTGGTTATAGCGAGGGGCCCGCACCCGATCCCATCCCGAACTCGGCCGTGAAACCCCTCAGCGCCGATGGTACTGCGTCTTAAGGCGTGGGAGAGTAGGTCGCCGCCAGGCCTGCGAAAATCAGAGTACGAAGAACAGTACGAAGAACAGTACGAAGACCCGAAAACAAACGTCACTTCCTCCTCACAATGCCAGGGCCCGGATCGAATGGTATCTGATATCTGAACTCCGATTATCGCGGGGTGGAGCAGCCCGGTAGCTCGTCAGGCTCATAACCTGAAGGTCGTAGGTTCAAATCCTACCCCCGCAACCAAAAATATACCCGTAAGTTCAACGACTTATGGGTTTTTTGGTGCCTGGAATTCATCGTTTAAGTGAATTTACGCCATTCCCTTTAAGCCTTTGTAATCGCTAGGTTTATCATCTAGTCATATTGAGTACCCCTTTGTCCGTGGACCATAATTGGACCACGGAGCCTCTAAAATATTCTGTACTTGTTCTTGGTTGTTGGGTGGGTAATATGGGGGGTGAAACCAGCCACCCTCGCCATTGATTTTGACGAAC
>JABGQJ010001608.1 GCA_018648945.1 Victivallales bacterium | reverse complement strand
GTTCATTCAGACAAACGCACGCGACGTGCGGTTCCTGGACATCTGATGGACGACACGACACCAGAAGAGGCCGATAAGACGGCCACCTCTACCGACGGCGACACCATCGTCGGTTCGATTCAGCCCATCGAGATCCAGGAGGAGATGGAGAGGTCCTTCCTCGACTATGCCATGTCGGTGATCGTGGCGAGGGCGCTGCCCGATGCCCGCGACGGCCTCAAGCCGGTCCATCGACGGATTCTCTGGGGCATGTACGACCTGGGAGCCAGGCCCGACCGACCCACCATGAAGTGCGCCCGTGTCACCGGCGAAGTCATGGGGAAGTACCACCCACACGGCGACCAGGCCATCTACGACGCCCTCGTCCGGATGGGCCAGAGCTTCAGCGTCCGCCACCTCCTGGTCCACCCCAAGGGCAACTTCGGGTACTCACCCGACGACTCGGCTGCGGCCGCCCGCTACACCGAGTGCCGGCTCAAGCCCATTGCCCTCTCGATCCTCGACGGAATAGACGAGGACACGGTCGACTTCACCGAGAACTACTCGGGCGAGTTCACCGAGCCGACCGTGATG
>JABGQJ010001607.1 GCA_018648945.1 Victivallales bacterium | reverse complement strand
GGACCAGGTGGCTTTAACGATGGCGGCTTCGGCCCAGGACCTGATGGCGGACAATTTGGTGGCCCAGGTGACTTCGGTGGCTTCGGCCCACAAGACTTCGGTGGTTTCGGTGGTCCTCAAGGACCAGGTGGCTTTAACGATGGCGGCTTCGGCCCAGGACCTGATGGCGGACAATTTGGTGGCCCAGGTGACTTCGGTGGCTTCGGCCCACAAGACTTCGGTGGTTTCGGTGGTCCTCAAGGACCAGGTGGCTTTGACGGAAACAAAAATCCAAATGATTTTGGACCAGGTGGCTTTAACGATGGCGGCTTCGGCCCAGGACCTGATGGCGGACAATTTGGTGGCCCAGGTGACTTCGGTGGCTTCGGCCCACAAGACTTCGGTGGTTTCGGTGGTCCTCAAGGACCAGGTGGCTTTAACGATGGCGGCTTCGGCCCAGGACCTGATGGCGGACAATTTGGCGGACCAGGTGACTTCGGCGGCTTCGGCGGACCTCAAGACTTTGGTGGTTTTGGTGGTCCTGATGATGGGCATAAACCAGGTGAAGGCGGTCCAGAATTCGGTGGTTTCGGC
>JABGQJ010001606.1 GCA_018648945.1 Victivallales bacterium | reverse complement strand
CGTCGCTAATGCCTTGCAGGCCGATGTCTTCCTGCAATGCCACCACATCACGGATGGCGGCATCTTCAACCTTTCGTAAAGCCGCTGCATCGATTTCGCCCCGCGCCGACTTGGCGCGCGCGTCGTGCAGATTGGCGGGCCGCAACAGGCTGCCCACATGATCGGCGCGGAACGGTGGTTTCAGGCGAGCTGCCATGGTTTCGTCCTCTAATCGGTATCGATGACTGCTTGTACGTCCTTGGGGTCCACGGCGAAATCAAGGCCGGCGCGCTCCTGCTGCAACAACATGGAAACGCGGGAATCCCGTCCCTCCCAGCCACGGCCCAGGGCCTCGGTCATCTCGGCCACGGTCTGGTCGATCAGACGCATGGGCACACCGACATCGCGGCCCATCTGGGCCGCCAGCGAGACATCCTTGTGGGCCAGACGCAGGGCGAAGTCCGGCGGATCGTATTGGTTGATCAGGTAATGATCGCCCAGACTGTCAAAGGTCCGTTGCCGGCCCCGCGCACCTTGGCGCACCGCCTCGAACAACGCCAAAGGCTCGACACCCGCTTTGACGCCGACCGAGAAA
>JABGQJ010001605.1 GCA_018648945.1 Victivallales bacterium | reverse complement strand
GTGAGCCCAAGTCCCGTTCCTCCGTACTCGCGCGTCGTTGACGTGTCAGCCTGCGAGAACGGTTCGAGGATCTTCCGCTGTTTCTCCGGCGGGATGCCCACACCGGTATCACTTATGCTGAACGCCAGTACCGCCTCATCAGCATCTTCACTCTGAAGCTCCACAGACACGCCGATCTCGCCCTGGTCGGTAAACTTGACCGCGTTCCCGACCAAGTTGATGACGACCTGCCGTATCCTCCCCGGATCGCCGATCAACACATCCGGGACGTCAGAAGACACACGACAGAAGAGCTCAACCCCCTTGTCCGCAGCCCGCCCAGTCAACGTGTGAAGCGTCTCTCCCAGGCTGTCCCGAAGCTCAAAATCGATTTCCTCCAGCTCAAGCCGCCCTGCCTCGATCTTGGAGAAGTCGAGGATGTCATTGATCAACCGCAGAAGGGTATCAGCGGACGAGCGAACGGTCTCCAGGTAATGGCGCTGCCCCGGTTCGAGTTCGGTATCCAGGGCCAACTCAGTCATGCCGATGATCCCATTCATCGGGGTGCGGATCTCGTGGCTCATGTTGGCGAGGA
>JABGQJ010001604.1 GCA_018648945.1 Victivallales bacterium | reverse complement strand
AAAATTGCGCTAGCCATGCGTTGGATTATTGAAGCATCACGTAAGCGTGGTGAAAAAGGTATGAAGCTTAGACTAGCAGGCGAAGTATTAGACGCGGTTCAAAATCGTGGCACTGCATTTAAGAAGAAAGAAGACACTCACAGAATGGCTGAAGCAAACAAGGCGTTTGCTCATTTCCGCTGGTAAACGAAAGGATTTAAGAAAATGGCAAGAAATCACCCACTTAGTCGCTACCGTAATGTTGGCGTTATGGCGCACATTGATGCTGGTAAAACAACAACAACTGAACGTGTTCTTTTATACACAGGTCGTACTCACAAAATTGGTGAAGTACATGACGGTGGCGCAACCATGGACTGGATGGAGCAAGAGCAGGAGCGCGGTATTACTATTACTTCTGCTGCAACAACCTGTATGTGGAAAGGTATGGATGAGCAGTTTGAAGAGCACCGTATTAATATTATTGACACACCGGGACACGTTGACTTCACCATTGAAGTAGAGCGTTCTTTAAAAGTATTAGACGGTGCAATGGCATTGTTCTGTGCGGTTGGTGGTGTAGAGCCTCAATCAG
>JABGQJ010001603.1 GCA_018648945.1 Victivallales bacterium | reverse complement strand
ATCGTGCTGGCGCCGTAGGAGAGCATCGTGCCGCCGTCGACCCCGGCCCGGCCCAGCGCTTCGCTCGCCACGCAGAAGGTGGTGGCGTCGGCCCCGCCGCCCCCGTACTCCTCCGGGAAGGGCAGGCCCATCAGGCCGAACTCCGCCATCGCGTGCCACTGCTCCTGCAGGAAGACGCCCACGTCGTCGGCCTCCTGGCTCCAGATGGGCACCAGCCGCTCGCGCGCGAAGCGCTCGGTGACGTCCATGAACTCGCGCTGTTCGTCGGTCAGGGAGAAGTCCATCGTTCCTCGCTTCGCAGTCACGGGGGGCGGGTCAGGTCGGGATGGCGATCCCGGACAGGAATGTGTCGACGACGGCGTCGCGCGCGGACTCCACCGAGAAGCTCTCGTTGAAGAACTCGCGGGACACGAAGCCGGTCAGCAGGATCTCGAGGCTGCCCAGGAACAGCACCGCCGCCATCCTCGGCTCGACGCCGTCGCGGATCTCGGCCTGATGGTCGATCAGGATCCGCTCGAGCAGCTCGAAGGTCTTGTGGAAGGCCTCGAGGTTCGGCTGCTCCAGGAACTTCGGGGA
>JABGQJ010001602.1 GCA_018648945.1 Victivallales bacterium | reverse complement strand
CCCTGACGTCTCTCCGTCAAAATATGACAAACCATGCCATGATACGACATACACATTACTGTTCTCCACTTCCCCGGCTCTACAGTTCGGCGATCCTCAGATCTCTTCCCCTCCCACGTGACCGGAACATCCCTGCTCCCGGCGGCAGGACGCCGCTTCTACCTTGGCCCCAGTCTCGGCATCGGCTGTTCCCGAATCACTCGATCGTCTGCCCGAGCCGACCAGAATAACCTGCCGCTATTTGGGGTCGCGGACCTCCTCCGGGATACCGATGGTCTGGCGGCCGGTGTCGATCATCGGCTTGGACCATTCCGAGAATGTGTTCCTGTTGAACACGGTCGTCATCGTGCGTTCATCGTTCTGGATCGGGCGTCCGCCGTCCTTGATCTCGTTGTGGTCGAACACCGTCAAATCGACGCGCACGGTCGGATTGTCGTACTTCCTCCGATCCTCACTGCCGCGACGGTATACGCCGATGCCCCCGGCAGACTGCCTCGATTGGTTCGCGCGGAAGGTGTTTCCGAGCGCGACGATGCCGGACTCCTTGTCGAGTTTGGGACTGATCCAGGTGTAAAC
>JABGQJ010001601.1 GCA_018648945.1 Victivallales bacterium | reverse complement strand
ATATCACCCATGACAACCTGATCCGCCGCAACGAAATCCACGATGCCCCCCGCAAGGGCATCATGTTTGGCGGCATCCGCAATGTGGTCGAGGGAAACCATGTGCACCACGTCAATCTCGAGCAAGCCGACACCGGCGCGATCGGACTCTGTACCCGCGACCTGACGGAAGTGGGGAACGTGATCCGCCACAATTACCTGCATGACGTGGGGGGCTACAACATGCTCAAACCGGGAGTCTGGGCCTTCCCGAGCTTTTGCTGGGGCATCTACCTGGACGACTGGTCCAGCGGGGTCACGGTGGCCGGCAACGTGGTCGTGGGATCGCCTTCCGGGGCGGTTCATGTGCACAGCGGAATCGACAATGTGATCGAGAACAACATCCTGCTGGACAGCCCCGGCACGCATATTCTCTTCAGTCCCATTGCCCCCAAGACGCAGAACGGCAAGACCTATACCATGAGCGGCAACCGGGTCCGACGGAACGTGGTGGCAGGGCCGGCGACGAGCGCCTGGTTGGCGGGCAGAAGAGACTGGCGGGAAGGGATCGCCGAGTGCGACCGCAACCTGCTCTGGTT
>JABGQJ010001600.1 GCA_018648945.1 Victivallales bacterium | reverse complement strand
AGATCGTAGCTCAACCGCTCGATGCCTGCGTACGACGACGCCAGCGAGTATAACGGACTGGATGGACCACCGCCGAGGACCAAGACGCCCTTTGTGCCAACCCTGTGCTTCTCATCGGCGATCCGCTCGCAGTCCGCATGGAACGTCTGGGCCTCGAAGTAGCTCCGCAGGATGCGATAGTCGCCGGGATCAGCCACGAAGTGCGTAGTGCGCACACTGTTCACGATTGGCCCTGGTACCGCGTAGCCCTCCGGCAGATCGTCGTAGCTGGGGGAAGCGATATGGGCGGAAAGCAGGCGCTGGGTCAGAGAGCCGATCGGCGTGGTCAGAACAGACTTGCAGGTGTCGCCATCGTGCGTGTTCCTGATCCCAACTCCCGCAGGAAGCCGAATACGGACGCCATGCACTTCGTGCAGGATGTCACCGCCCACGAACTCCGCGATGCGGAGGCGGTCAAGGGGCTCGGCGAGAAGTGCCTTCGGCAGGAATCCAGGCAGGTTGTTCGCGTTCGCGATGTGTACGCAGGCAGGCATCCATTCCGGATCTCCCCCGCTCAGTATGGCCATGAGATTCTCGT
>JABGQJ010000160.1 GCA_018648945.1 Victivallales bacterium | reverse complement strand
CTCGGCGACTTGCACGGCGATGTCGGCCCATTCCCAAAGGCGCTCGGGATGACAACTCACGGTGCTCACGTCCTTCATGATGACCTCGACCTTGCTGCCCTGGGTTTTCTCGAACATCTCGACAAGTTCCTGGCGTGCCCATTCCGGGTGCCACTTCTCTTCGCTGGCGAAGATGGCCGGGTTCGGTTTGAAGGAGAGGACATAGCGTCCGTCGCCTGCCTCCGCCATGCGGGCCGGATCGGCCCAGGCGCTCATGGAGATCTTGCGCAGGTTAGGGATGCTCTGCAGAATCCCCATTTTCAGGTGCAGGGGCTCGCAGCAGCCGTAGTAGGACATACCGAAGCGCGCCAGCCACTGGCGGCCGTAGCGCAGGGAGAACTCCTCGTGCATCTCGGGGGAGACCTCGGAAAGGATCTGGGCGTTGGCGCAGCCCCATTGTTCATCCGGGCCGACCGAGCCGGGCACGCCGCTGATCTCGGGCAACTCATCGGTGCAGGCATAGCCGCCCGAGCCCACGCGCATGGGACCATTCGTGGGCGAGAGGACGCCGAGGGCAACTTGTTCGTCCAGGCGCGCCATGCAGGCGTCCAGCAACCGTTGCAGCGCCGCATGGACCAGGTCGGGGTTCAGGATGAAATCCATCATCGCTTCCTGGACGCCGTACCAGCGAATCAGGTTGTCCCAGAGCGTGAACCACTGGTGGGCCACCCCGCGCTGCCGCACCTCCAGGATGTCGCCGAAGAGATCCTGCAAGGTCGCCAGCCGTTCGGCGGATGCGGCTTCGTCGTGACTGATCTCGGGGATCCTGATCTTCTCCACGTCCCCGAAGTCCTTGATCTGCGGGTCGAATTCCTGGGACGCGATGCCGCCGACGGGACCGGTGGGGTTGTTCACGCCTTCCTGGCGGATGCCGAATCCGGTATCCCGGATGATGAGGGGAGAGGAGTAGGTCGGCGGCACGATCATGTGGCCACGCATGTGCCGCCATTGGTAGATGGTCTGGCGGAACCCGTTCTCGATGCCTCGGCAGAACGGAGTTTCGCACTGCAGATCCAGTTCGCCATCGACATTCATCTCCCGCCAGGGAATCTCGTTGATCCAGACCAGGGGACGGGCGGCGGGATCGAGCGCGTTCAGCTGTCGCCAGGCAAGGTCGTTTTCGCGATTCACGGGATCGGCGGCAATCCCGGCGATCTCTTCGGCCAGAGAACGGAGAATGTCGCGTTCGCGGGGCGGGGTGGTGGCCATGGTTGGGTTCCTTGCGGCGTGACTGTGGCGGTGCTTGCCAGACTGTAGCGCCCGGCGCAGGAGTGGGCAATGCGGGGAAGGAACCCAACTTTGGCCGCAATCGCCCGCCTGTGGTTGACGTCCGGGCCGGACGGGTAGTATGGTGGGGGTGAGTTGATGCAACTTAAGAACCGAGGTGCGTGTGCCATGAAGAAGCTCGTTTTTCCCGTTGTTCTGTCTCTTTTGGGGGCCGTCGCCTTGGCCGAGACTGGACTGGATCTGCCCGACGCTGGCTTCGAGAAGCCTGATTCCAACTGGCGGTTGGGGGCGAACGGGATGGCCCGGATCATCCCCGAGGCGGCACGCAGTGGCACGCGCGGGCTACGCGTTGTGGACCAGAGCACAAAGGGGGGCAGCGATTGCCGTTCCGCCACGGTTCCCGTCGTCGAGGGCAAGACCTATGCCCTCCGTTTCTGGGCGCGGACGCCCGACGGCACGGGGGGTGTCGGCGTCTACCTGCAGTTCGCCGAAGCCAAGGGCAAGGGACTGAACACGCCGCAACGCCACAACGAGATCATCCTCATCGTGGCGGAAACGCAGAAGGAGTGGGGGCAGCTTGTCTTGCACGGCAAGGCTCCGAAGGGCGCGAAGACGGTGACGGCCTGGGTGCATTCCTTCAATGGCAGCAAGGGCATGGTCGATCTCGACGATTTCTCGTTCGCCGTGCTCAACGATGTGGAGGCGGCGAAGGTCATCCGCGCCACTCGGAGTTCCAGGAACGCGTTGAAGGTCCCCGCCGAGAAGAGGATCGAGGAAATCGCGGGGTTGCTTCGGCCCGAACCGCACGGTATTGGGCGTCCGGCAAGCGACCGGGATGCCTGGGGGAAGCTGGCGGCCCTGCCCGAGGCGGCGGGCGCCATCAAGGGCGCGACCGGCTATCTGGACACGCTGCCGCCAGACGTGCCCGACGAATTGTATCTGCAGTTTACCCAGACCGGCAACCGCACCAACTACCAGCGGCCCTACGGGGCGCGGACACGGCGCATCAGCGCATTGCTGCTGGCCGAGTGCCTGGAATACAAGGGGCGCTTCCTAAAGGCCTTGGAGCGGGATGTGCTGGCCCTTTGTGACGAGCGGAGCTGGACCATGCCGGCCCATGACAGTGGCCTGACCAACTTCAAGGGCACCCATCTGACCATCGACCTGGGCTCCTCGGCACGGGGGTGGTTGCTGTCTGCCGTGGACTACTGGCTGGGCGAGAAGCTCATGCCTGCCGTTCGGACGCGTCTGCGCCAGGAGGTCAAGCGGCGCATTCTCGATGTCTACATCCACGCGGTGCGCGAGGGCGACACTCTGGGGAACTGGTGGATGCGGGGCACGAACAACTGGAATGCCGTGTGTACGGCCGGGGTGATCGGGACGGCGTTGACCTTGGTTGACTCCCCCCGCGACCGGGCTGAGTACTTGGCCGCCATGGAGCTCTCCAATCCCATCTTCCTGAGCGGCTTCACCGGGGACGGCTACTGTAGCGAGGGCATGGGGTACTGGAACTATGGGTTCGGGCATTTCATGATGCTGGGACTCACGGTGCGCGCCGCCACGGATGGCAAGTTGGACATCTTCCAGGGCGAGAAGCTCACGCGGATCGCCGCCTATGCCAAGGGTTACCAGACCCAGCCGGGGCGGGCACCGTGGTTTGCCGACGGCGGCGGGGCTCCCAGCACAAGCATCTGGGCCTTGGTGCGTCAGGTGTATCCGGCAGCCGTGCCGGGCAACGCCAAGATGCCGCATCTGCTGAGTGGGGGCCATGTGGGCATTGGTCTGCGTTCCTTTGGGCAGGCCCCCCCACCGACCGACGGGACCGACCCAGGATTGCCGCTGCGCACGTGGTTCGGGGATGCCCAAGTGCTGATCTCGCGCTCGCGGCCGGATGCCGAGGTGCTCTTTGGCGCGGGGATCAAGGGCGGGCACAATGCCGAGCACCACAACCACAATGACGTGGGTTCCTACACCATCGTCCTGGCTGGTGCGGACATGCTTGGCGACCCGGGCGGGGAGACCTATACCCGCCGCACGTTCAGCCGGGACCGCTATGTGAGCAAGGTGCTCAACTCCTATGGACATCCGGTGCCTCTGGTGGCTGGGAAGCTGCAGTCCGGCGGGAGCAAGGCGGCCGCCGAGGTGCTGGCCTCGGAGTTCTCGTCCCAGCGTGACTGCCTCCTTCTCGACCTGAGCGCTGCCTACGCGGTGCCCGAACTCACGGAACTCACCCGCAGTTTCTGCTACGAGCGGAAGCAGCAGATGATCGAGATTGTCGATGCTGTCCGATTTGCGGAACCCCAGACCTTCAGCACTCCGCTGGTCACCTACCGGAAGGCATTCCGGCGGGACAAGAGCACGTGGTTCCTGTATGATGCCAAACGGTGCGTGCGTGTGGACGTCTCGGTGGAAGGCGGGGTCTGGGAGCTCGAAGAGGAGGAGATCGAGAACGCCGGGAGGAAGTCCCCGACCCGGCTGGCGGTCTCGCTGGCGGCTCCCGTGGCTGCGGCGCGGGTCCGCTTCGTGGTCTCCCCCTGCGAACTCCCCGATGATCTTCCCGGCATCTACCGCGACCCGAAGTGGGGAGCGCTGAAGCCTGATCTCAAGCAGGCCATCATGGTGGAGGCGGAAAGCCCGACCGCACAGAGTGGCGGCGAGATCACCGTCTGCGAGAAGCCCGGGGCGTCGGGCAAGGCCTTCAAGTTCTGGGACGACAAGGGACACGCCCTGGAATACGTTCTGGACGTGCCGCAGGCGGGCACGTACGCCGTGCTGGTGCGGGCCTGCGGCACGGCCGCGACCCCGACCACGCGGCAGGTACTGGTGGGGGGCAAGCCGTTGGCTGGCGTGCAGAACTTCCTCTTCCCCGAGACGGGTGGCTGGAGCTCCAAGACGAGTGACTGGCGCGATGTCTATCTGGCGGAGAGTGGTGTCCCGGCGCTGACGAAACTCAAGGCGGGAAAGTGTGTGGTCAAGCTGATCAATGATTGTGGCAATGGTCTCAACATGGACTGGATCAAGCTGGTGCCAGTCCGGGAGTGACGAGGAATGGAGCAGCCCAACCTACTGGTCATTTTGTCGGACCAGCACAGCCCCCATGTAGCGGGCTTTGCGGGTGACCCGTTTGCCCGTACCCCGAGCCTGGACCGCTTGGCGCAGGAGGGGACGCGGTTGGCCTCCGCCTACTGTCCATCCCCCCTATGCGTGCCGTCGCGCATGTCCCTTATGGCCAGCCAGCATCCGTGCGATCTGGGTATCTGGACCAACGGCGGCGTATTGTCCCCCGTGGTGCCGACCTTCGCCCACCAGCTGGCGCGGGCGGGGTACGAGACGGTTCTCTGCGGGCGCATGCACTTCAATGGGCCAGACCAGAGGCATGGGTTCGAATCTCGTCTGGTTGGCGATGTGAGCGGGGCCATGACCGGGATGCCCTTGGGAGAGATGTTCGAGGGCGTGTGGGACAAGGCCGGTTGCGGTCAGTCGGCGGCGGCGTTGGCCCCCGCCGCGTGCGGCCCCGGCCAGGCCACCTACGAGGTCTACGACCGGGATGTGGTTGCCCGGGCCGAGGCATTCCTGACCGAGCGGGGAGGGGGCTCCGAGCGCCCATTTTGCCTGGTCGTGGGGCTGCTGTTGCCGCATAACCCCTACGTTTGCGCTGCCGATCTCTTCGAACACTACCTGGACGTGCTTCCCGAGGTGGACACGATGCCTCCGGGAGGCGAACACCCCGCAGTCCAGGCGGTGCGTGAGTCGCGCGGACTCACTGGCGTCGGTGCGGTGGATGCCCGTCGTTCCCGGGCGGCCTACTACGGCTTGGTGGAGACCGTGGATGCCAGTGTGGGCAAGCTCATGGATGCTGTCGATACGGCCGGACTGGCTGGCACGACGCATGTGGTCTATACCTCCGACCATGGCGATCTGAACGGCGAGCACGGGATGTGGGCGAAGTCGTGCTTCTACGAAGGGTCGGTGGGAGTGCCCTGGCTTTGGCGCGGTCCTGGCGTGCAGGCCGGAGCCGAACTGTCCCAGGTCGCCAGCCTGCTGGATCTGGGGCCGACGCTGCTGGATTTCGCAGAGGCCGAGGCCCTGCCGGCAGCGCGAGGCCACAGCCTGCGTTCCCTGCTTGGGCGGGGGGGCGATTCCCAGTGGCCGGACCGGGTCTTCGCGGAGAGCTGTGCCTCGGGGCAGCGCCCGGCGCGGATGGTCCGCGAGGGACGCTGGAAGTTGTCGGTCTACCATGGCTACGACCGGCCTGAGTTGTTCGATCTGGCGACCGATCCTGGCGAAACCCACGACCTGGGGGGCGACCCGGAGCACGCCGAGACCCGTGACCGTCTGGCCGCATTGGTTCTGGCCAGTTGGGATGGGGCGAGGATCGAGAGCTGGGTGACAGGCGAGGCAATCGTCCGCACGCGATCCGGTCGGAGCGGATCGAGCGAACGCTGGCCATTCCCGGCTGGAGCGAACCAGCGCTGATTCATGACAACCCGGAAGTGCAGGAGGCAAGTTCATGCAGGCAGGACTCTCGGCAGGCGTCGCGATTCGGGACATTTCCCCCGCAACCCCCCAGCTTCTGCACGGGTATAGTGCCCGGGACAGCAGATCCCTGGGCATCCGCGAGCCGCTCTCGCTGCGCTGCCTGGCGGTTGGCGACGGGCAGCGGACGGTGCTGGTGATCTGCTTGGACATGATCGGTGTGCAGCACCATGTTTGCCAGCGTTGGTACGAGTTGCTTGAGAGCGAGACCGGAATCGGGTTCCCCCATATCCTGATCTCTTGCACGCATACGCATTTCGCACCCGCCGTGCAGGCCACCATCTACGCCAACCCGGCGACCGGCCTGGTGGAGCCAGATCCTGCCCATGTGGCCTTGGTGGAGACCCAACTGGTGGGAGCGGCACGCGAGGCCCTGGCGCGCCTGCAGCCTGCCGTGCTTGAGAGGGTCTGCGTGCCGGTGCCCGGGTTGCTGTTCAATCGACGGCCCCGGCGACCGGATGGCATGGTGACCACGAGCTACCTGTACCCGGGAGACGACACCCAGCTCGAATTCCTGCCGACAGACGACGAGTTGGCCGTGCTGCGCTTCCGAGGCGAGCATGGGATCATCGGGGCGTTGACCAATTTCGGGTGCCACCCGGTCACTGGTACCGATGCAATCCCAGAAGGCGAACGATACATCTCTGCAGACTACCCCCACTACCTCCGGGCCGAGCTGGGGGGAGCCTGGAAGTGTCCGGTGCTTTTTGCCCTCGGTGCGGCGGGAGACACGGTCCCAATCAACCGCCAGGGCGAGTGCCGGATGCGGATCGGGCGGGCTCTGGCGGACACGGCGATTCTGGCGGAGCGGCGCTACCGTCCCGATCCGGTCGTGCACGTGGGCGGCGAGTGCCGTTTGCTGTCGGCTGCGGCGATGGTGCCGGTCGATGCCGCCACTGCCGCCGACAGATTCGAGCAGTCGCGGGGCGGGGCAAGCTACGGCGAGTGTGCCCAGGGCCTCTATCGCTCCCGGCTTTACCCGAGCAATCGCTTCGACATCCCGGTCCAGGAGGTGCGTCTTGGGTCCGTGTCGCTGGTCGCCTTGCCCTTCGAGGTGTTCTCGGAGATCTCGTTGAGGATGAAGGCAGCGTTCCCGAACAGCTTGCTGCTCTCTTGTGCGGGGGGCTACCAAGGCTACCTGCCGTTGGCCCACGAGTGTGTTCGCGAGGGATATGGCGCCACCCCCGAGAGCATGCATTTCGCGAGCGACACGGGCGACCGAGTGCTGGCGGAGATCGAGGCGCTCCTTGGCCAGTCTTCGGGGGCAGCCGCACCGTGAAAATGAGCCTTGTGAGCCTATAGTACGCCGGTCTGCCGCGAGATGAGAATCTCGGCGGCGAGGAACCGCACAAGATGGGCTCTGGCCGTTGCCGGCGGCAACACCTTCCCTTCGGTCAGAGGGTCCTGCTTCGCGACCGGTGCCGTGGTTCCGGGACTGGGGTGACAAGGAACGCAACGTGCCGTATGTCGACAAAACTTCGCAGTGGCGGGCCTTCCTGCTGCTTCCCCTGTACTTCGGTCTCTGCTACCTAGTCAATACGTGGGTGGTGGAGCTGAGGCGGGAGGAGGCGTTGACTGGCACAGTGGCCAGGGAGATGGCGCTGAGTCGGGACTTCCTCTCGACCACGTTCCAGGGCGAATATGTGGCCAGATTCCCGCAGTATCCTGCGTTGGTGGCTCTCTGCAGTGGCTTCGGCGTGCCAACCACCTTCACAACCAGGTTGCCGGCGGCCCTAGCCGTGCTCGCGACGGCACTTGTCTGTGGCTGGTTTGCCGGTCGGCGCGGTGGTCGGGCGGCAGGGATCGTGGCAGGAGGCATCGTTCTGTCCAGTTTGGCGTGCCTGCGGGTTGGGCAGCGCGCCCAGACCGAGACCTTGTTCATGTTCTGGCTCACCTGCTCTTGGTTGGCGTGGTACGTCTACGGGCAGGAACGCAAGCGCTGGGGTCTGGCCTGGTCTGGCGCGCTGTTTTTCCTTTTCCTCGCCACCACTGCGGTGGGGGCGCGAGCAGTGGCCTACTTCTATCTGCCATTCCTCTTTCTCAAGCGGCCTGTGCGGGGTCGACAACGCCTCCTGCAACCCTACCACGTGGTGGCTTTGGTCGGTTTTGCCGTGGCGGTCGTGCTTTGGCTCTGGGCAGCGCCCAACCAGCCACTCATGCCGTGGAACGCGGACCGCCTTCCCGGCGCTCGTGGGGGAAGCTATGCATGGAACCGGGCCCTCTTCCCTCTCAAGACTGTTCTGTATCTGATGCCCTGGACGGCGTTGGCCTGGACTCCGTTCTGCGTGGCGTTTCGCTCGGTTGAGCGCAGACCCGTGTTGTTCCACTACCTGCGGACGCTGGTCACGAGCCTGTTCTTCCTCGTCTGGTTGCTGCCGTGGAGTTCCCCCTTGTTGCTGCTGCCTGTGCTGCCGGCTCTGGCCATCATGGCTGGTTGCCACTTCGAGATCTTGGTCCGCCGCCACCGTTGGGAGGTGGAGCGGTATCTCCTAGTGCTGGGATGGTTGGGGCTGTCGGTGGCGGTTGTTTCCCTGGCACTGGGGGTGTGCGAGATATTCGGAGTGATTGTCGCCGTCGGCATGTCTCTGCAAGCGGTGTGCTGGAACTCCGTAGTGCTGATAGTTGCGGCCATGATGGCTGCGTTTTCCCTGCGTTCGAGTCGGAACGGTGGCCAGCCGTATTGGCTGCGCTTCATGGTCGCGCTTTGTGCATTGCGCTTGGTGGTTGCGGCCGTCCATCCTCTTGTGGAGGCGTGGGGCGGCAACGAGCGGCGCGAAGTGGCCGATGTGCTGACGGGGCGGATGCACGCAGGGGATCTGCATGGTGGACAGGGACCCATGTATGGACGGGGCCCTCTGCCTGAGATGGCTGTGGCTTCGGCGCCCGGACAGGGAAGGGACGCTCCCCCGCCCCCCCAGAACTGGGGACTGCCAGCCGATGCATCCGTGGTGTATGTCCATCGGCCTCCGGCAAAGGCGGGCACTCCCGCTGTCTCCCGCCCAGCACTGATCACGGAGTCCTTCTACCTGGGACGCTGTGTGCAGCGGGTGAAGGATCTGGAAGAGGACTTGCCGAAGGAGGTCCAGTCAGTGTATGTGCTTGGCGGGGAAACCCCCCCGATTCTGGCGTCGAGGGCCTGGACCCCCGCGAGTCCGGTGATGGACTCGCGTCGGCGGAATACCTTCGCCTTGAGGTGGTTCCCCAGTACCTGGTGCATTCTACGGGTGTACGTTGTGCCGCGCGGGGATTCCCGTGCCCCGAACAAGATCCGGCTCTATCGGGGGGACTTGCGATGACGGTCGCGTTGCCTCCCTTGCGGGAGATCAAGGACGAAGCGCTTGTGGCGTGGCTGTCCGAGCAAGGACAACCCGCTTTCCGGGCGAAACAGATCCGGCAATGGCTCTACGAGAAGGTGGTCCTTTCAGCCACCGAAATGACGAATCTTCCCGTCCCCTTGCGTGAGGCCCTGGCCCGGGATTTCGCGGTCTGCTCGGTCTCGCTGTTGGCTGAACAGAAGGATGCGGAGGGTACCACCAAGTGGCTTCTCGGGCTGGCCGATGGCGAGGTCGTGGAAGCGGTGTTGATCCGGGCCCCGGACCGACTGACGGTCTGCATCAGCACTCAGGTCGGCTGCCCGGTACGTTGCTCGTTCTGCGCCAGTGGGCGGCATGGTCTTGTCCGGGATCTGACCTCTGCGGAGATTGTGGACCAGGTAGTGTTCGCCAACCATGCCGCAGGCCGGCGGGTGGACAATGTGGTGGTGATGGGGATGGGCGAGCCCCTCCTCAACCTGGAGGGCCTGATGCCTGCGCTTGATACCATCTGTTCCAGTGAACGCGGGCTGGGAATTGGGGCCCGGCACGTGACGGTTTCCACGAGCGGGATTGTGCCGGGCATCCGTCGGCTGGCGCTGGCTGGCAGACAATGGAACCTGGCTCTGTCCGTGCATGGGGTGACCGACGAGGGCCGGGCTCGGCTGATTCCGCCTGCGCACCGCTATCCCCTGGCGGAGATCCTCCAGGCTTGTCGCGAGTACCGGGAGGCGACGGGGCGGATGGTGACTCTTGAGTACGCGTTGATCGCGGGTGAGAATGATGGTGAAGCAGACCGCGAACAGCTCGCCAAGATTGCGCGCAAACTGCGGGCCAAGGTGAATCTGATTCCCTGTAATGTGGTTGGCAGCACCCATCGGGACTCGCCAACAGAGCGGGTACGCTCGTTCCACGAAGGTCTTCTTGCCCAAGGCGTGCAAGCCACCGTCCGGCGCCGCAAGGGGGCGGATATCCAGGCGGCGTGCGGACAGTTGCGTGCTCGTCGACAGGACGAGAATCAACAGGAGATGGATGGATGAAGCGGAGCTTGGTGATTGTGTGCATGCTGATTGCTGGCGTTGCGGGTGCTCAGACCTTCCAGGTACAGAACAAGGTCTGGCCATGGCACGACCGGGTGAACATATGGCAGCTGGTGGGAGTGCCGGACCAGTTGGCGTCGGCGGACGCGATCCCACAACAGTCTTGCGGCAGTCGGGGATTGGTCTTCCCGAAGGGACTGAAAGCCGCAGTTGTGGCCATGAACGCTACCGATGCGGCGCGCCTGGTGAAGAAACTCAAGCTACCGTTGCGACAGACAGACCTGCAGGTGACCATCCAGTCGGCCAACCTCAAGAAGCAGAGGCGCTTGGCATACCCCGTCTTTGTCTACCCCAATCCCCCTGAGAAATTGGATAGCAAGGGCAATGCCGGGGCGGGCATGCTTCTGCTGAAGCTCTCGGACGAGGGGATCGAGAGCCGTCCCTACACCTTCCCTGCTCCCCCCACGGCCCCCGCCAAGTCGCTGGCTGAGCGTTCGCAGTTCCACTTGTACCTACTGGTCGGGCAATCGAACATGGCTGGGCGGGGCAAGGTCGAGGCACTCGATCTCGCGATCAACCCCCGCGTGCTCTGCCTGAACAAGGAAGGCCGCTGGGTGGTGGCGATGGATCCGTTGCACACGGACAAACCCAGCATGGCCGGGGTCGGCCTGGGCACGACCTTTGGCAAGACCATGGCGGCGGCTAGCCCCAACGCCGTCATCGGCCTGATCCCCTGCGCGGTGGGCGGCACGACCGTCTCGCAGTGGCAGAAGGGCGCTGGCCCGGTCGGTGATTGGGGGAAGCTCTACGAGAACGCCATCAGGCGAGCCAAGATCGCGCAATACGATGGGGTGCTCAAGGGTATTCTCTGGCACCAGGGAGAGGGCGATTGCTCTACCGGCAACGTCGCTGCCTACCAGGAGCGCTTGACCAAGGTGGTGACCAACTTCCGGACCGATCTGGAAGCACAGGACGTGCCATTCGTCGCCGGCACCCTTGGGGTCTGGGATCCGGCACGCCATGCCAAGCGCAAGGCCTTCAACGAGAACTTGGCCAAGCTCCCGACTTGGTTTGCCAAGGGCGCGGTGGCGGATGCCTCCGGCCTGGCACACAAAGGTGATGGCACCCACTTCGGCAGCGCCGGGCTGCGCGAACTCGGTCGCCGCTACGCCAAGGCGATGCAGGAATTGCTTCACTAGACGCGGGAAGGCAAATCGCGGGCAGCTGGGGGGATGTCCCAGACCGCGCAACAGCGCCCGAAGACCTGTTCACCGGGGCCCGGCGAACCTACCGGTCTGGCATACGCGGATACCGGGTGTATTCTGGGCGTGATAGCCGGGGGAACCGCTCCCCCGGAAGGATGTCAGGGAACTGCACAGTTGCTTGGTGGGATGGAATGATGAGATGTGATCTAACGCCGCTGGAGCGCCAGATTCTGGACCGTAGTGGCAGCTCCGACGTCACCCGGCAGCGGCGCACCATCGTTGTTGCCTCGGGCCTTGGCTTTGCGGCCCTGCTGATCGCGATGGCCTTCGCCAAACGCTCCTGGCAATCCGTCTTGGTCATTGCGCTGCTCTACATCGCGATCACCGTGTGGGAGAAAGTGGCGTACGCCAATGCGGTGCTGGCATACAAGAGCCTGATCCAGAAGCTCAAAGCCAATCTGGAAGAAGGGGGGAGTTCCCAGCCATTGCCTGGAAGGGACGCCTAGAGGCGCGCCTCAGGCAGACGTTTACCCGGGGACGAAGCAGGAATTGACTGACAACCGAGACAACCAGGGACGCCGTGTCCGATTCGGCAATCCCGATTTCTTCCTGATCGCGTATGTCGCGATTTGGGTAGTCGATCTTGCCATGGCGCGATTCAGTTCCGGTTCCCTAGGCCTGCTTCTGGGGACACCGATTGCCATGGTTGGAATGGTGGTGTCCCTCTGTAGGTGGCGTCAGCTGTCGTTAGCGCAAAGGGCATGCTCATGTGCGCTGCTGGGCGTGGCATTGTACGCGACAGGGCCGGTGTTGTATTGGTTGATGTGAAGGGAAGGAGTTCTGGGTAGCCAGCCAGTCCCTAGAGCTCACGCCTGGGCTACCCACGCGTTGCGGGGGGCCATGGTAGCGACTAGACGGACATTGGGCTGCCTGGCGCGACATAACATCCTGCGGGGCAATATCCAGAAGCCACATTCGTCTTTCATTTCTCTGGCTACATCCACTTGACGCCGAGCAGTTCGAGTATCTTGGCCTGCTCGTTGTCCGGCCCTGTCCGCACACTCCGGACCGGCACCCCCTCCACCAGCAACTGCTCCTCCCGCAGGCTCTTTAGCCGCTCGACGACCATCTCCAGAGACCAGCGCCTGTGGGCTCCGGCCCCATCGGCGGCGAACAGCGGCTGGAGCCTGGCCTGCATGTGCCACAGCAGGTAGTAGGCGAGGAAGCAGACGAACACGTGGGCGCGGATCCTGTCGTCGCTTTTGTGGTATACCGGCCTGAGTTCCAGGGCGACGGTCTTGAGGTTGCGGAACGCCCTCTCCACGTGCTGCAGCGCCATGTAGCCGGCCACCGCCTCGTCCTTGCTGACCGAAT